>CALMXF010000233.1 GCA_937870985.1 uncultured Chloroflexota bacterium | reverse complement strand
CCTTGGCACAGGCTGGGTCGGCCACGGCATCACCGACGATGGCCAGGGGTTCGCCCTCGATCCCATCCCGGTCGCCGTATGCCCCCGCTTCGGCCTCACCACCATGCGCGAACGCGCCGAAGCCGTCGGCGGCCTTCTCACGATCGAGACGAACGCCGGCGAGGGGACGACGGTCGAGGTGAAGCTGCCGATGGGGGCGAGACGGGGTGAGACGGTTCGGCGCGGCGAGCACTAAGAATCGATGCGTGCGCTCAAGTGGTGATGATACGGACGTCACAGACCGGATTTACGTCTAGCATCGCATTCTGGTACACCGAGAGCAATTCATTCGTCCAGTCCTCCGGCTGAGCAGGAACACCATGGATGCCTGCAAGGACGTCACCCTGCTCATGGTGCCCATGAAACAGGAGGTCGAAGATGGGTTCACGATTCCTCGGAATCGCCGTTGGTCTGCTCATCGTCGCCGCTGGGCTACTGCTGCCTCAAGCACAGGTGGCCAAAGCAACGGACACGTCGACGTACTGCGAAACGAAGTATTACTGCGCCTACATCTCATACTCTGCACCGAGCGGAACTAGCAGAACGATCAACGGTCGTCTGTACAAGGGCAGCCGAGGATGCCAGATTGATGAGTTCAACAACTGCACGTGTGGAGCAGAGAGATGGCGCTACGCATACTTCTCAGATGACTATCAGTGGCCCGGTGATTCGACATGGTACAACGACCGGACAAGTTCTGGATCGTGGTACTACAACGATACATATGATTATTGGCGCTGCGATTGCGTCTCGAATTCGATGGCAGGTGATGCTTGGCGAGTCCGGAATGCCGCTCAATTCTACGAAAGCGGATACTACTGGCATGTTCCCGGCTCGGGCGCATGGATATGGTACTTCTAGTCTTCGCCCGCTCTTCGAACTCGGAGAAGCCGATAGCACATTGCGCATCTACGAGGAGGTATCGTGATGCAGCCGTCACGTCGTCGACGCATTGGACGTGGTCAGAACATCGCCGCCGGACTGGTGCTGCTCGTAGCAAGCGTACTTGTTATGGCCATCGTTATGTCGCAATACGTCGCTGGCAGTGGATCGTCGCTGCCATCGACTGATACACAGGGAAGCGCCTTCCTCTCAGAGTCAGCGTTCAGAGGCGACTGGCCGCGCCTCTCGGTGACCTACCGCATGGGCAACACAGTTATCCGGCTCGACTACGAGGACGCCAGGCACTGGCGAAAGGAAATACTGGAGAGCCGCGATGACCCGGCTCTGACAGGCACGGTGATGGAGTTCGACGACTCGACCTATCGTGAGCACCCTGCGGACACCATCGATGCAAGCACGGGTCAGGCATCGGTTTACGAAGAGCCAGTGACCGGAGGAATCGAAGTGCCGGAGCGCTGGCTGCATCCCGGATTCGCGACAGTACTTCAGCAGAAGCACTTCGTTGCCAGTATGGGTGAAACAACGGGCATCGCCGTCTATCGGCAAGTGTTCCCGGCGGTGAAGTGCGCCGTACAGGAGCCTGGCCACCCACCGATACCCCAGCCAGCCGCCTGCGAGCACGGTGACACCTATCGCGAAGTCGAGACCTGGACCTTCCGCACCGACATCACACCGCCGATGGCCATCACCGGGCGCTCCGAGGCCGACGGTCAGGTGCAATGGCAAGTCGAGGTGCTGAGCGTCGAACGAGTGCCGTAATCAGCCGCTCCTCCCGGCCCGTCAATGGCACACTTCCTCTCGACGCTACGCGCGCCGGGAGGAGCCGATGAGAGTTCTGATTGCCGACGATCATGCGCTGTTTCGGGATGGGCTGCGCAGCCTGCTGGAGGCGCGCGGTATCGATGTTGTCGCCGAGGCGAAGAACGGCCGCGAGGCAGTCGAGCTAGCGCGGAGCGAGCAGCCCGAAATCGTTCTGATGGACCTCGCCATGCCGGAGGCCGGCGGGCTAGCAGCGACGCGGATCATCAGCGCCGATCTGCCGGACGTTCGCGTCGTCGTCCTGACGGCGTCCGAAGACGATGCGGACCTGTTCGAAGCGATCAAGTCCGGCGCACAGGGGTTCCTGCCGAAGGACATCGAGGCGCAGCGACTCTTTGAGCTGCTCGACGGCGTCATCCGCGGCGAGCCGGCCCTCACCCCTGGCCTCGCTCGTAAGCTACTCGACGAGTTCGCCCAGCCAGACACTCCGCGCCCGGAACGCCCATCGACCCAGCTGACCGATCGTGAGCGCGACGTGCTGAAGCTGCTCGTGCAGGGGATCACGTCGAATCGCGAGCTGGCGGAGCGACTGGTCATCAGCGAGAACACGGTGAAATACCACCTGCGCAATATTCTGGCGAAGCTCCACCTGGAGAATCGCGCACAGGTCGTTGCTTATGCCCTGCGTCATCAACTCGTCTCCCCGCCTGATCTCGATAGCAACTGATTCCCTACCCCGTCGAATAGGCAGGCCTACCCCGCCCCGCATACAGAAAACTACCCACCCGGTCGTGTCATACGCCACCTGCGCGGTTGCACGATTAGGTGCGCGCGATCAGGCGCGCCCACGAAGCGCGATTGTGCGGCAAACCATCCTGAGAACCAGTATCCAGCGCATCACTCCGAACCTGACGACACGACCCAGCGCAGCACTGCGAGCATCAGTCCGCTCGCCGTGGCTCTGGCTTGCCGTCCGAATATGGGTTGGCTGGTACTGGCTCGACGCCGGCCGCGACACTGTCGGCGGCGCGCACCAGCTCGCCGCCACCCTGACGGTTGGGCAGACGCTCATCGGGATCGCGATCCTCCTCGGGCTTCTGACCGGGCTATCGGCACTTGCCGGGCTGGGATTGGCGGCGACATCCGGGCTGGCGAGCGCGGATCCGATCGTCGCGCTGCTGGCGATCGGCCTCGTGCTCGCCTGGCGCTACGCGGGCGGTATCGGTCTGGACCGATGGATCCTGCCGCTTGTCGCCGATCAGCGATCGGTCGCGTTGTCAAGACGCCAGCAGGGGCATCCTGGCCGGCACATTCTGAATCTCGACACGCCCGGGCTGGGGAACGCGCCCAGGCGAGAGTCGAAATAACAGGCGTTCCACAGATCAGTGGCGCAGCTTCATTCGAAGGGGGCAATCACACGATGTCGATCAAGAACGAGACAAGCCGGATTACGCGGCGCAACTTCGTTGGGCTCGTCAGCGCGGCCGGAATCGGCGCGGCGTCAGCCGCTGTCTTCGGCGCCGCTGCCAATCCCGACCGCGAAGTTATCCACGGTATCCCGGTCGTCGCCTCGTCCGCGCCGGGCGGCGCCACCAATCCTGGCCACGACGATCATATGGCCAGCGGCGCAGCGACGCCTGTCGCCGACGGCTCGACCGTCGACGAGATGGATGCGATGCACGAGGCCGGGATCAAGTCGTTTCCGGCCCCGACCGAGGGACTCGGTGGCCAGCCACTCGAGCATGAGATGGACGGGGATGTCAAGGTCTTCCGTCTGACTTGCGACCCGGTCAAATGGGAATACGCGCCCGGGCAGTACGCCGATGGCTACGCCTACAACGGCGTCATCCCTGGCCCGGAGATCCGCGTCACCGAGGAAGACAAGGTCCGCGTCCATGTGACCAATAACCTACCAGAGAGCACGGCGGTCCACTGGCACGGGCTGATAATCCCGAACAACATGGACGGCGTGCCATTCATTACGCAGCCGCCGATCAAGCCGGGCGCCGAGTTCGTCTACGAGTTCCAGCTCCGCGCGGGCAACACCGGCTCGAACATGTATCACTCGCACCACAACGCGGCCGAGCAGGTGACCAAGGGCCTCCTGGGCGCATTCATCATCGAGCCGAAGGACCCCAAGAAGTACGGCGAGTTCGACCGCGAATACACGATCATCCTCAACGACGGCCCGATCGGCGGGTTCACGCTGAATGGCAAGAGCTTCCCGGCGACCCAGCCGGTCACCGCGAAGAAGGGTGAGAAGGTCTTCATCCGCTATATGAACGAAGGCCTGATGATTCACCCGATGCACCTGCACGGCATGCCACAGCTCGTCGTGGCCCAGGATGGCTGGGTTCTGCCGCAGCCCTACTACTGCGACACGCTCAACATCGCCCCCGGGCAGCGCTTCGACGTCATCGTCGACGCCACCGAGGTCGGCGCCTGGGCGTTCCACTGCCATATCCTCTCGCACGCCGAGTCGGCACACGGGATGTTCGGGATGGTAACGGTCTTCATCGTCGAGGAGTAAGGCGTCCGGCGACACGCAAACATATCTGGGAGGTAAGCTGGACGCGATGGCCGGCTGGGGAGCAATCCCCCGGCCGGCCGCGGCGTGGCACACTCTCGGCGCAACGAGGGAGTGTCGTGGACCCGCAGATCGAACCGACAACACCGGATCCAGCAACCACCGAAGCTGGTAGCACACCATTCTGGGCATCTCGCCCGCTACTGTTGGCGCTCGGGCTGTTTGCCGGCGCGCTCGTTATCATCCTCGTCCTCGTCGCTCGCGCTGGATCCGGCGGAAGCTCGCTCGACGCGCGGCTGTTGACACTGGAGCTCTCGTATCCAGCTGGTCAGACGGCCGTCGCCAACATCAACGGACAACCAGCCGCTGCCCAGGCTGGCGCAACGGTCACCTGTCGGGCAGTCGACGGTCATCAGCGGCTGGGACGCGCGACGGTCAACAGCGACGGCAGCTTTGATGTCGCGCTCGACCCCGGCCCATGGCCGATTGACTCCCTCACCGGCGACGGAGCGAAGACGATCAATGCCCGCGTTGAGTGCCGCGCCGGAAGCGGCGACTGGGTCAAACCCCTTCGCCAGCCACGCGTGCGAATCATCTAGCCGCTCCGTCTGAGCGCCTCGGGTCAATTGTCACGACATTGATACGCTGGATGGCGGTATTGCAACCAGGCTGTAACAGATCTGGCTGCAGACTTGATTGCATGGATCTCGATCGTCCCTCCCACCCTCAATCGTTCAGTCTCGATTACAGAGCGATCGCCGACCCAGCCCGGCTGGATGTCGTCGCGTCCACCGGCCTGCTCGGCACGGTTGGCGAAGCCGCGCTCGACGAGATCGTGCAGGGAATGACACGCGAGGGCATTGCGCCGATCTGCGCCATCATCATTGTCGATGCGTATCGCATGGTCTTCACGAGCAGCGTCGGCCTGCCCGAACCGTGGCGGACACTCCATGAAGCACCCCTCGCGCGGTCGCGCAGCCTGCTCGTCGTCGCCTCCGGCCAGCCGGTGATCATCGACGGCGCCCGAGACTCGCCGCGCGATGTGGCGCCGATGGCGATGGTGGACAGGGGTATTAGCGCATGGCTGGGGATGCCGCTTCTTGGGACGGGATATCAGGTCGTGGGCGTCCTCGCGCTGATGGATGAGCGGCCTCGATGCTGGCTGCCCAGCGCGCGGCGCCTCGCGGATATCGGCGCAGCCCGCGCCAACGTGGCCATCCAGCAACGGATCGCGAGGAGACGAGCGGCTCAGTCCCGGCCGGCCGAGTAGGCCTTCCCGGCAGAGCGCGCGTGAACCATCCCGGCACGGGTCAGCCGGAGCCGGCGCAGCGGTCGGGGAGATTCGTCCCAGCTGAGATATCCGTCGGCGACGAGTTGATCGATCGCCTCTTCACTTGTGTCGATCGGGGAGCGAAGCCCCGAAAACCAGAGAACATTGTGATGATCGGGGTAGCGCGCTACGAGGATGCTCTCGGTCCGTGTTCCGTGCCACGACCCGGCAAGCTTCGCCAGCAGATCGTTACAGTCGTTGCTCCAGTTTCCAGCATCGTTCATCTCGTCGCCCTTTTCGCCCGATCGCTACCTGCCCTCCACGATATCGCACCGCGCGTGACAGTCGCATGACGCGCCAAGCCCGGGGCATATACGTATCGTGACAATTCGTGTCGGCCCGGTCCGTGGCACAATCCGGCCGCAGACGATGGAGGCGCGATCATGCGCGAACCGCAAACACTCGATACGCCAGAGCTCGAGACCGAACGGCTGCTGCTCCGCAGATTCAACCCGGCCGACGAAGACGATATCTACCGCTACTGCCGAGACCCCGAAGTTGCCCGGCTGACCTCATGGGATCCGCACCGATCGATCGACGATACGCGCCGATTTCTCGACTGGGCGCTGACCCGCTACGAGGAGGGGACCGGCGGCCCGTGGGCGATGGTGCTCCATGAGACAGGCATGGTCGTCGGCGCGTTCGGCCTTACCGTCGTCTGGCCCCATCTTCGCGGCGAGGTCGGCTACTGGCTTGGCCGGCCGCTCTGGAGGCAGGGGCTGACGACCGAGGCGGGCCAGGCCATCCTGCGCTATGCCTTTCACGATCTGGAGCTCAACCGCGTTGAGGCACGCTGCGAGGCGGAAAACGCGGCCTCCGAACGCGTCATGCAGAAGCTCGGCATGTCGTACGAGGGCCTCATGCGGCAGCAGATCTTTGTCAAGGGAGTGTTTCGCGACATGAAGCTGTACGCGCAACTTCGATCCGAGTGGCGGGGCGGCAGCCCGCGATGATTGCTCCCCAACCACGGGCGGCGGGAGACCCGGGGCGCGCGATCGTCGGCGTCGGCTTTCTTGTGGTCGTAGCCGTCGCGCTCGCGTTGATCGCCCTCGGGCTCGATCGTCCAGCGGAGGATGTGACCATCCGCGAGCTCTGGCTGCGGCCGGAGGCATACGACGGCCGGCATGTGTCGGTGCAGGGGACGCTGCGCGTCTTTCTGGCCGGCGCCCCACTCCAGCACTACGCCGTCGAGGACGCGCTCCATCATCGCGTCGGCATCAGCGGGGTCGACCAGTCGCGTCTCGATCAGCTGGTCGGCCGGCCGGTCAACGTCGCTGGAGTACTGCGCATCAGCCCCCTCTGGGGAATCCTGATCGAGGTCACCACGATCGAGGAGCCGCCGCCATGACCAGCCCGCTCGATCGACCTGTCAGAAGTTCACAATCTGTTTGCCAGATTCGTCCAGCGGTGCATTGCCTTTCGTTCAGTTACAACAGATAATTCCGAACGCATCTCCGGGTCTGAGCGCCAGAGCGCGATTACGATGGAGGCCAGTCATGAGCGCTGGGGAATCGACAAGTAAGCCAGGTATCATCGTTCAGGACTTCACCAATCCCGAGGACGTTGTGCGAACGATCCAGGGGCTTCGAGCGGCCGGGTTCACTGCTGACCAGATCCGGCTCGCAAGCGCCGATGAGGCCGCGCTCAAGGCGATCGAGGATCAGACCGAAGAACTCTCGCGTGAGGGATTCTTCGAGCAAGCCCGCGAGGCCATTGGCGACTTCATTGAGCGTATCCGTGGGCATGAACCACCCGCCGAGACGCCCGGGCTTCAGCCGGAGACCGCCAAGGGGCACATCCTCCTCAGCATCGACGCTGGCGACAAGGCGGAGCTGGCACACACCGTCATCCTCAGTGGATTCGAATATACGGGAGTCCAGCACCCGACGGCCGGCCATCACCCATTCCTCGACGGCAGCACCGGCTCCGGCGCGGGTGTGGCAACCAGCCTCGGCACCGCCACCGGTATGACGCCGGGCGCGGGCTACGAGGGCAACACCGGCTCGACTGCCGGGAGCAGCGCCGGAGTCCTCGGCCAGTACGCGCCGGGCGCAGACACTCCGGATGCCAACGATGACTTCCCCGGCCACAGGAAGCACAGCGAATCGTCCAGCTAGAACGCATGCGCGCGGGCGGGCCAGGAGCCTGCCCGCGCTACACGTCGCGCGCCTCTCGGCAACGCTCCTCCAACTCGGCGAGATGCCATTGCTCATGCCTCACCAGGTATGAGAGTTGCTGCGTGACGGTCAGGCGGCCGAACTCGGGGTGGACACCCGCGCGACTCCACGCCTCGGGCACAATCGCGGCGAACTGCGCGACCGTTCCCAGCCGTGCCTCGGCCAGATCCTCCAGTAGCGCGGCCACCGGCGGCGATAGCGACTCGTCGGTTGTGCCGATGTCGTTTGGATCGATCGACTCGAGTTGCGGCTCATCCTCGTCGAGCATCCGCGCGGCGCGGCCGACCAACAGGCGCTCCGCGCCCAGAAGATGTTCGAGAATCGCACGCAGCGGCCAGACACCATCGTCGGCGCGGGCATCGCTGACACCCGCGGTGATCGTCTGAATATCAGCCAGGTTCTCCTCCATCGCCGACAGGATCTCCGATGGCGCGAGGGGCGTGGCGTACCAGACGGAGGGCGACGGCTCAAAGGTCAGCCGGCGCGCCCGGCAAACAGGACAGACGGCCTGCTTCTCGCCGAGCATGATCTCTCCGCACGAGCGGCAGACGAAGGTCAGCGGGGTGTCCTCCAGCGTCGGGATGCCGCCGGCCCGCGCCGTTTCCAGTGCGTGTGCCATCGCGCCCGCAATCGCGTTCCGTCCGGTCGCGCGGAGGTCGGCGATCGCGGCGTCCATCTCTTCGTAGAGGCCGCTGGCCGGCCGAGGTCGCACAATCGTCGCCCGTGCTCCCTCTCCGAAAGCCGCCGCGCGGAACAGACGGGCGATGTTGTACTGCCCCTCGTCTTCCAGCCCACGCGCGATCGCTAGCAGCCTGATCGTCCGTGTGCCGGCGTCGCGGCGTTCTTCGTCGGTCATCGTCCTGCCTCCTTCGTTACACGACAGCGGCCCCGGCACGATATGCCGGGGCCGCTACGAGTCAGCGCATCATCGTGTTGGCGCTAGCTTGCGGCTTTCCGAAGGTCCTTCGCCGCTGCGACCATATTGGTCAGGCTCGGCCAGACTTCCGCATTGCCACGCGTCTTCAGTCCGCAGTCCGGGTTGACCCACAGATGTTCGGCGCCCAGAACGCGTGTTGCGTTGCGCAGCCGTTCGACCATCTCGCCGGTCTCGGGGATCTGCGGCGAGTGGACATCGTAGACGCCCGGGCCGATCTCACGCTCGTATTTGTTGTCGGTAAATGCCTTCAGCAGCTCTTCGTTCGAACGCGAGTTCTCGATCGAGATGACATCGGCATCCATCGCCGCAATCGCATCGATGATGTCGTTGAACTCCGAGTAGCACATGTGTGTGTGAATCTGAGTGCCGGGCTGAACGCCGCTGGACGCCAGCCGGAACGCGTGGACCGCCCAGTCGAGATACTCTTGCCATTCGGCGCGACGCAGTGGCAAGCCTTCGCGGAGCGCCGGCTCGTCGATCTGGACGATACCGATGCCTGCCGTCTCCAGATCCAACACCTCATCGCGCAGCGCCAGAGCGATCTGGTTGGCCACCTCGGCGCGCGACAGATCTTCGCGCACGAACGACCAGTTGAGGATCGTCACCGGTCCGGTCAGCATGCCCTTCATTGGCCTGCTGGTTCGCGACTGAGCGTAGGTGCTCGTTGCGACCGTCATCGGGTGTGGGCGGTAGACATCGCCGACGATAATCGGCGGGCGGACGCAGCGCGAGCCGTACGACTGGACCCAGCCATGCTCGGTGGCGATGAAGCCGCCGAGCTGTTCGGCGAAGTATTCGACCATGTCAGTTCGCTCGAACTCGCCGTGGACCAGGACATCGAGACCGATCTCCTCCTGTCGGCGAATCAGATCGTCCATCTGGGATTTGACCCAGGTGTCGTACTCCTCGGCGGTGATCCTCCCTGACCGCAGCCGGGCACGCATCGAGCGCACCTCGCCGGACTGCGGAAACGAGCCGATCGTCGTCGTCGGGTAGGCCGGCAGACCCAGTCGCCCCTGCTGCTCACGGATACGGTCTGCGAATGGCGTCGCCCGCTGAGCGTCCGCTGCAGTCAGCGCGCGGAGCCGCTCCTGCGTTCCTGCGTGGTGTGCATCAGATCGCTGTCGGGCATCAATCCGGACGCGGTCGGCATCCAGCTCGGCGCGGATCGCCTCGCGCCCCTCGTTGAGCCCCTTCGCCAGAGTGCTGATCTCCTCGAGCCGCTGATCGGCAAAGGACAGATCGGCGAGGACTTCGGCGTCGTGACTTGTCTCCAGCCTCACGTCGTGCGGCAGGAAGAGCAGCGAGCAGGAAGGTCCGATCGCGAGCCCATCCTTCCGGCCCAGCTTGTCGACGATTCGCTCGAGCGTGCCGAGCGTCGCGTCGAGATTCGTCCGCCAGACGCCGCGACCATTGACGACCCCGGCGTTCAGCACTTTGTCGGCCGGGAATCCCTTACCCAGCAGATCGGTCTGGTTCCCCGGCGTGCGGACGAGATCGAGGCCGATGCCGTCCACCGGCAGCGCCATTACCGCATCCCAGCTCGAGCCAAGCGAGCCGAAGTAGGTTTGCAGCATGATCTTCGGCCGCGCGCTCGAGGCGGCAAGCGCGCCGTAGACCTCAGCGAAGAGCGCCAACTCCCCGGCAGCGCGATCCTGGACCAGGCACGGCTCGTCGATCTGGACCCACTCAGCGCCCGCCGCGGCCAGATCTGCCAGCAGTTGCTGATAGATCGGCACGATCTGCCGGACATGCTCGGCGATCGGGAGTTGGTGGTACTTGCCGAGCAGCACAAAGGTGAACGGCCCGACCAGGACCGGTGTCGCCCGGTCGCCGACAGCCTCGCGGGCCTCACGATAGGCATCGACAGGAGCATTGCCGGTGCGCACCGGGGCCGGCCCGTTGAACTCGGGGACGAGATAGTGGTAGTTCGTGTCGAACCACTTCGTCATCTCGAGCGCCGCGGCGTCGTCGCCACCTCGAGCCATCGCCGAGTAGGTTGCCAGTGACACCGGCTCGCCGGGCGTATGGCCAAAGCGCTCCGGCACAAGGCCGAGCACACACGACATATCGAGCATGTGATCGTAATACGTAAAGTCGTTGCACGGGATGTGGTCGATCCCGGCATCGAGCTGGACCTGCCAGGCGGCCGCGCGAATGCCGGCCGCGACTTCGCGCACCTCATCCTCTTCGGCCTTGCCTGCCCAGTATCGCTCGATCGCGCGCTTGAGTTCGCGCTGCCTGCCAATTCGCGGATAGCCGAGGTTTGACGTTTGCGCCATCAGTCTCCCATTCTCCCTGTCACAATGCGCTACTCTGCTCGCACGACGATTAGTATGTCACGCGCCGTCAGGCGCCTCCGCCCAGGTGATCAGCCCCGGCACGTATGGTGAGCACAGGCAGTCGTGACGTGGCAGAACTCGGACGGTATAACCGTGGATTCCGCTGGATCGCGCCATCGGCGCCGACAGCTGATAGATGTAGCCGCCGGCCGCCGCAGATGACTGGACGACCATCGGCGACGACGTCGGATCAACGAGCTCGCCCGCGGCATTGACCCGGCCCGCGTAGAGCTCGACAGTGACATCCTCCGGCCTGAGCGCCCCGAGATGCACGAGCGCCTGGGTGTGAAGCGCCGAGCCAACCTCAAGCGTCGAGCGGGCATCACCATTGACCGCCTCAACTCGGACCTCCTTCCAGCCGTCCGTCACTCGCGCGCGCCAGATGGCCAGGTCCCGCGCGCCGTTCATGTCATCCGCGGCCATTGTTTCGGCCATGGCCAGCGCTGGCAGATAGAACTGCTCGGTGTAGTCACGCACCATACGCAGCCCGCTGACGAACGGGCAGAGGCACTCGATTGCCGCGGCCATTCGCGCAATCCACCGGCGCGGGAGGTTGTCCGCCCCACGGTCATAGAAGGTGGGGATAATATCCCGTTCGAGGACATCGTAGATATCCTCTGCTTCGACCTGGTCCTGGAGGTCCCAGTTCGAGTAGGTCTCACCACGTCCGATCGCCCAGCCTGCCGGGTCGGCCGTGCCCGAGTGCTCGCGCCAGGCCTCATCCCACCAGCCATCGAGGGTGCTGAAATTGAGGTTGGCATTGGCGGAGGCCTTCATGCCACTCGTTCCGCTGGCCTCCATCGGCCGGCGAGGATTATTCAGCCAGACATCCACGCCCTGCACGAGCCGCCGGGCAATCGCAATATCGTAATCCTCCAGGAAGACGACCCGATGGCGTAGCTCTGCCCGGCGCGATGCCACGACGATCTGGCGGATCAGCTCTTTGCCGGCATCGTCGCGGGGATGTGCCTTGCCGGCGAAGATGATCTGGATCGGCCGGGTAGCGTTGTTGATCAGCGCAATGAATCGGTCAATATCGCGCAACAGCAACGTCGCCCGCTTATACGTCGCGAACCGCCGGGCAAAGCCGATCGTCAGAATTTCGGGGTCGAGGACCTCGCCGGCCCGCTTGATCTCCGCCTGTGCCGCGCCGTGCTGGTCGAGCTGGGCTTGTAGCGTCTCGCGGATATTCAACACCATCTCTTCACGATGACGTTCGTGGATTCGCCAAAGCTCCTCGGGCGGGATCTGGCCGGCCTGAGCCCAGATCTCCTTGCCGGTCGGCTCGCTTCGCCAGCGGGGCCCGATGTACCGATCGTAGTAGCTGGCCATCTCCTCCGAGACCCAGCTCGCCAGATGGATGCCATTTGTGACATGGCCAATCGGAACCTCGTTGACAGGCACGCCCGGCCAGAGCGCCTGCCACATATCGCGCGACACCTTGCCATGCAGCTCGCTGACACCGTTGGTGTAGGCGGACATCTTCAGCGCCAGGATCGTCATCCCGAATAGCTCGCCCTCGTCGGTCGGGTTAATGCGGCCCAGAGCCAACAGGTTGGCGCGTTCCAACCCGAATTCGGCCGCGTACTCTGTCAGGTATCGGTCGATCAGCTCGGAGGGGAAGGCATCGTGGCCGGCCGGCACCGGTGTGTGCGTCGTGAAGATCGTGCCGGCCGAGGCAGCCTCGCGAGCCTCCTCAAACGTCAACCCGTGCGCGGACATCAGCGCGCGCGCCCGTTCCAGAGCAAGAAACGCGGAATGGCCCTCGTTCATGTGATACACGGTCGGCTCGAGGCCAAGGGCGACGAGCGCGCGACAGCCACCGATCCCAAGGACAACCTCCTGGCGGATCCGCATCTCCAGGTCGCCGCCATAGAGCTGATCGGTGATGCCGCGATCCTCTGGGAGGTTCTCGGGGATGTTCGTATCCAGCAGATAAAGCTGGACACGGCCCACCCGGGCGAGCCAGACCTGAGCGCTGACCTCGCGTCCGGGGTGTGGGACGCGGACAGTCAGTGGCCCGCCGGTCGAATCGTGCACAAGCGTCAGCGGGAGGTTGTGGAAGTCGTTCTCCTCGGAGAACTCCTGCTGCCATCCCGCATCATTCAGTGTCTGCCGGAAGTAGCCCTGCTGGTACAGCAGGCTGATTCCCACCAGCGGCACGCCCAGATCGCTGGCCGACTTCAGGTGATCGCCGGCCAGCAGGCCAAGCCCACCCGCGAAGATATTCAGACAGTTGGCGACGCCGAACTCCGGAGAGAAGTAGGCGATGCACGGCTGCAGGGTCTGACCGTGAGTCCGGGCATACCACGTGCTTGTCGCCCCCATGTAGGCGTCGAAGTCGGCGGCGACACGCTCCAACTGCAGGCGGAAGCCTTCGTCGGCGGCAGCCTCTTCCAGACGGGACTGATCGATCGCGCCGAGCAGGCGAACAGGATTTTGGTGTGTGCTCTCCCAGAGATCCGGATCGAGCCGCGCGAAGAGGTTTCGACTTGGCCCATCCCACGACCAGCGCAGGTTCACTGCGATGTCCCGCAGTCGATGCAACTCCGGCGGGAGCACCGGGACGATCGAGAAAGTTCGAATCGGCTTCATGATCTCATGTTCCTCTGAATATCATCGAGTTTCAGCAGACGACACCCAGCGCCCGCCTCAACCGTCAAGGATACCGCCAGACGGCAATGAACTACGACCGGTATGCGCAGGAAACGACCAATGAAGATCACTCCGCTTCATAGTTGGGACGTGACACCGAAGGAAGCGGCTGAAATCCAGCGCAACCTGAGCAGGACACTCGATCTGCGCGACGGCCTCCGACTGGACAATATCCGCACCGTCGCGGGTGTGGACAACGCATACTCAGGGCGTGGTCGTGCCGCGATCGCATACGCTGTCGTGGTCATCCTGTCGTTCCCGACGCTGGAAGTCATCGAGACACGAGCGCAGGTTCAGCCCGTCACGTTCCCCTATGTGCCGGGGCTGCTCTCGTTCCGCGAAGGGCCGGCCGTCGTCGCTGCCTTCGAGCAGGTCGAGAACAGGCCAGATGTCATTCTGTTCGACGCGCAGGGGATCGCCCACCCACGCAGGTTCGGCGCGGCGGCGCATCTCGGCCTCGTTCTCGGGCTGCCCTCGATCGGCTGCGCCAAGAGCCGGCTCATCGGTGAATATGCCGAGCCTGGCGACACCTTCGGTGACCGTAGCCCGCTATGCATCGACGGTGAAGCCGTCGGCGCGGCCGTCCGCACTCGTCCCGGTCACACGCCGCTGTTCGTCTCTCCGGGCAATCGCGTCAGCATCGAGACTGCCATCGCGATCACGCTCGCCTGTTGCCGCGACGGGCGGTTCATGCCCGAGCCAACTCGCCTCGCCGATCGGCTCGCCGCAACGACGAAGCGGGATGGAACGATCGGGTTCGGAGCACGATGAAACCGATCAGCCTCTCGCCATCGACCGCCACACGTAGCCTGTCCGGATCTGGCCCGGCGACAGCCTCGTCCACTGGCGTTCCCAGCACATCCGACGTACTCTTGCCAGAGGCGCTGGAATCGGCAACGGCGAACGACGACGAGGACGGGATGTCCCAGGCAATCATCGAAACTCGTGAGCACACCTCTTTCCGCGCACGCGGAGCGATCTTGCTGATCTCGTGCTACGAGCTCGGCCATCAGCCACTCAACCTGGCGTTCCCGCTGGCGACCCTTCGCGAAGCCGGCTATGACCCGCTGGCCCGCGACACATCGGTCGAGCCGCTCGACGACGCGGAGATCGCCCGCGCCTGTTTCGTCGCCATTTCGGTGCCGATGCATACTGCGCTTCGCCTCGGGGTTCAGGTGGCCGCGCGCGTCCGCGCCATCAATCCGGCTGCGCCAATCTGCTTCTACGGCCTCTACGCCTGGATGAATGCCGACTACTTGCTCGACGGCTACGGCGACTACATCATCGGCGGCGAGCAGGAGCGTCCGCTGCTCGATCTCGTCCGCGCGATCGAGCGCGGCGATGACACGCTGCCTTCGGGAGTCGGCGATCGTGATCATCGCGTCCCGCCGGTGATCGAGCGGACGTCGTTTGCAATGCCGGCCCGCGACGTGCTCCCACCGCCGGAAAAGTACGCCCGCCTGCTGATCGATGGCCGGGCAGTGCCGGCCGGCTACACTGAGTCAACTCGCGGCTGCCACCATACCTGTCGTCACTGCCCGGTCGTGCCGATCTACGGGGGGCGGTTCTTTGCCATTCCCCGCGACGTCGTGCTGGAGGACATCCGCAGCCAGGTGCGCCAGGGGGCCGGCCACATCACCTTCGGCGATCCCGACTTCCTCAACGGCCCGACCCACGCGCTGCGCGTCTGCCGCGCATTGCATGCGGAGTTCCCGCACGTGACTTTCGACATGACGACGCGCATCGAGCACATTCTCGAGAATCGTGATCGATTCACCGAGTTCAAGGAGCTCGGCTGCGTCTTCGTTCTGACCGCGGTCGAGTCGATCAGCCCGCTGGTGCTGGAGAGAATCGACAAGGGCCACACCAAAGCGGATATCATCGCGGCGCTGGCAGTCCTCGACGATGCCGGAATCACGATGCGGCCGTCCCTGCTGCCATTCACTCCGTGGACAACGCTCGACGACTACCTTGAGCTCCTGACCTTCTTCGAAGAGCACGATCTCGCCAGCAACGTCGACCCCGTTCACTTCTCGATCCGCCTGCTGGTGCCACCCGGCTCGGCGCTGCTCGATCAGCCCGAGGCCGCGGAGTGGGTCGGCGCGCTCGATGCGGCCGCGTTCACCTGGACGTGGAAGAATCACGATCCCCGGGTAGACGCGCTCCAACGCGAGGTCGCAGCCATCGTTGAGGGCGCGGAATCCGCGTCGTGCGAGCCGGAGGAGACGTTCGAGCGAATCAAGGCCGCTGCCTGGGCAATGGCCGGCGTCGCGCCTCCAACGGTCGAGCGCAAACGCACTCGTCCGCCGGGACAGCCTCCAAGGCTGACCGAATCGTGGTTCTGTTGAGCGGAGCCAACCGCGAGCCAGTTCGGCTCGCTCCCCTCCTGAATCACCAGAGGAGTGCCCGCCTGTATTGCGTCAGGCGACTTCCACCGCCTCCTCGGCCACTACGGTGGTGCGCATGCGCTCAGAGCGTCGCCTCAGCATCTCGGCGCTAAAGAACAGCGAGCCAGTGATGATGATCAACAGCGTTGAGACGGCGGCAATCGTCGGGTCGATCTGGAACCGGATACTGTCCCACATCTTCCTTGGCAGCGTCACCGCGCCGGTTCCCGAGATGAAGATCGCAACGATCAGCTCATCCCACGACGTGATGAAGGCGAACAACGCGCCGGCCAACACCCCCGGGCGGATGATCGGCAGCGTCACATGCCAGAACGTGCGCAGTCGGTTCGCACCGAGGTTCATCGCCGCGTACTCCAGCCGCTCATCGAAGCCGTACAGCGTGGCCGTGACGTTCACGACGACGAACGGCACGGCCAGCGCCGTGTGCGCCGTAATGAGCGCGATCGGGCGTCCAACCAGCCCGAGCTGCGCATAGAAGAAGTAGATCCCGATTGCGACGATGATCGCCGGGACAATCAGCGGCGAGACGATGAATGTGTTGACGACACCCCGGCCGGGAAACCGGCCGCGCACCAGCCCGATTGACGCAAGGGTCCCGAGGATCGTGGCCAGAATCATCACAACAGACGCCACCCAGAAGCTGAGAATGGCAGCGCTCACCCAGTCCGAGCGTGTGAAGAAATTGCGATACCACTGCAGGCTGAACCCCGGTGGCGGGAAGGTCAGATACTGCGCCGAGGAGAACGACAACGGAATAACCACCAGAACCGGGAACACGAGATAGACGAGCACCATCGCGCAGAAAACATACAGAATCAGGCGCGGGACGGACACCGACCGTCGCCGGCGGCGGGCTCCGGTTGCCATATCAGCGGGGCGGGCAGGGGCGCTCGTCATGAGGAGGTCCCTCCGAAGATATTCTCGACCCCGAGGATACGGTTGAACAGCGTGAAGATCCCTAACGCGCCGATCAGCAGCACCGCGGCGAGCGCCGATGCGAACGGCCAGTTAAGCAGCGTGTTGACTTGCTGCTCGATCAGCACGGAGATCATCACGTCGCGCGGCCCGCCGACCAACGCCGGCGTGATGAAAAAGCCAAGCGAGAGGATGAACACCAGCAAGCAGCCAGCCGCGATCCCGGGCAGCGAGAGCGGGAAGAAGATCCGCCGGAACACCTGGTCAGGTCGCGCTCCGAGCCCCTCGGCCGCCCGCATCAGGTTGCGGTCGATGCCGCGCATGACACTGTAGAGCGGCAGCACCATGAAGGGCATCAGGATCTGGACCATCGCGATGTAGACCGCAAGGCGAGTGTTCAACAGACGCAGCGGCTCGTCGATCGCCCCGATCCAGATCAAGAAGTTGTTGATAATCCCGAATCGGCCGAGCAATACCATCCACGCATACGTCCGAACGAGGATGCTCGACCAGAATGGCACCAGGACGAGGATCATCAGCAGGTTCGCCCGCGAGCTGCTGATCGACGCCAGCAGATACGCTAGCGGGTAGGCCAGGAACAGTGTCACGATCGTCACGACGAGCGAGATCTGGACGGTGATCCAGATCACCCGAACATAGATCGACTCCTGGAAGATCTGCGCAAAGTTGTCGAGCGTCCAGGTTGGCTGGCTGACACTGCGAAAGAGCATCGCCAACACCGGGTACCCGTAGAAGAACGCGAGGTACAGCACAATCGGCAGCACCAGCGCGAGGTAGCGCAGTTGCACGCCACGGCGCTGACGGGCCAGCGCTCGCGCGTTGGCAATTCGTGATGGTTGCGTGTCGCCCGGGGCGGTCATCGTCGCTGATGGCTGCGCCACGAGATCCTCCGTTCGTCCGCGCCTATTGGGCTGCGACGACGCGCGTGTCCTCGACATGGCAAACAATCCGGACGCGCTCGCCGGGGTCATGGGCCGGCACACCAAACCGCTGCTGCTGGCGCAAAACCATCTGCGTGCCGGCGTCGGTCGCGAGAATGTAGCGCCGCATGTCGCCAACGAACGTCGCCTCGACAACGGTGACATCGAGGACGTTCTCTGCTGCGTCATCGGCACTCGGTTGTCCGGGAAATGCGAGCTTCTCTGGCCGGATCGCGACGACCGCCGGATCGCCGGCCTGTAGGCCATCCAGAGAGATCGCTTTGAGCGTCGCCCCGTCCACACGAATCGTCTGAACGCCGTTGGCGCTTTCAACAACGACGCCGTCGAAGAAGTTCGATTCGCCGATGAACGACGCTACGAATCGGTTGCGGGGGTGATCGTAGAGGTCAATCGGGTCGCCGATCTGTTCGACACGCCCGTTATTCATCACCACGATGCGGTCGGACATGATCAGCGCCTCTTCCTGATCGTGGGTCACATAGATGAACGTGATGCCCAGATCCTGGTGGAGGCGACGGATCTCCAGCTGGAGCTCCTCGCGCAGCTTTTTGTCCAGCGCGCCAAGCGGCTCGTCCATCAGCAGCACGCGAGGGTTGAAGACGATCGCGCGCGCCAGGGCGATCCGCTGCTGCTGACCACCGGAAAGCTGGCGTGGGTAGCGCCGGTCATAGCCGGGTAGCTTGACGATCTCCAGCACCTCATGCACTCGCCGCTGGATGGTCGCCTTATCGACCTTGCGCATTTTCAGCGGGAACGCGATGTTCTCCGCCACGGTCATATGCGGGAACAGCGCGTAATTCTGAAAGACCATCCCGATATTGCGTCGAAATGGCGGGACGGTCGCGACGGGGGACGAGTCGATGTAGATCTCGCCGGATGTCGGGATCTCGAACCCTGCGATCATCATCAACGTGGTGGTCTTGCCGGACCCACTCGGCCCGAGCATGGTGATGAACTCGCCGGCTTCGATGTCGAACGAGACATCCTGCACGGCCGCAACAGCGTCGAAACGCTTGTCGAGGTGATGGATCCGCACAGTTGCCCCACTTGGACCGGCGGACTGCGTTGCCGCACCCGCAGGCTGCGTGGCTGCCTCCGTTGCCATGCTCGTCTCCCGTCGCCGTCCGCTGCTAGCCGAGGATGAAGGTGTTCCAGCGCTTGAGCACCTCTTCGCGGTTGTCGGCCCACCAGTTGTCGTCCAGGAAGAACAGCTGCTCCTTGTGTTCTGGCGCGGTTGCCAACGTGCTGGCGATCTCTTTCGGGATGTAATCGATCGACTTGTTATTGACGAAGCCGTTCGGGTAGAGCATCGAGAGCCGTGCCTGTGAGATCGGGAGAGTCGAGAAGGCTGCCAACTTCTGGGCGTTTTCCCGGTTCGGCGCGCCCTTCGGAATGCCCCAGACATCGAAGGCGAGTTCCCCCTGATTCCAGGCGATCTCGACCGGCAGGTTCGGATTCTGCTTCTGCAGCGTCAGGATCCGGCCACTCCAGGCCTGAGCAAGGACAGCCTCCTTGTCGGCCAGCATCTGAACTGGCTGCGCGCCGGCATCCCACCATTTGACGACGTGCGGCTTGATCTTCTCCAGTGACGCGTAGGCCTGATCGATATCCATCGGATAGATCTTGTCTTTGGCCACGCCATCCGCCATGACAGCCGCCTCGAGGAATGGCAACAGGCCGCCGGAGCCACCTTCCATCGCGCGGGGGCCGGGGAACTTCTCAGCATCCCAGAAGTCGGCCCATCCGTTCGGCGTGCCACTGAATGCGTCGGCGCGATAGGCATAGATCAGCCCGTATGGGTTCATCGCGATGGCGTTCTTGTGGCGGAATGCCTCGTCGATGTTATCGACATCGACGAGATCGTAGTTGATTGGCTCCCAGTAATCGCCCTGTCGCTCGAGCGCGATGATCCCGTCAAGGCCGACCTCGGGCAGATCCCACTGAACGTTGCCGGTGTCAACCATCGCCTTGATCTTGGCGAGGTCCGGGCCTTCGGCTTCCTTGACGGTGATGCCGCACAGCTCCGTGAACGGCTCGAAGTACGCCTTACGCTGGGCTGCCTGATATGCACCGCCGAACGAGATCGCGACGACCTCGCCGCTTCCCTTGAGCTTCTCTGGCACGTCTTCGGGTTTCATCATCGGCAACTCGATCTCGGCTGCTGGCGAGCTTGCACCCGGTGACGAGGTCCCCGACCCGGCGCTGCCGCTCGTCGCGGTCGGCGTCGTCTGCGAGTTGCCACACGCTGCCAGAATCATCGCCAGTGCACTACCGCCGATTGCGTAGCGAGCGCTAAGCCGGAACAGTTCCCGCCGCGAGTACGCGTCCGCCTGGGGCGAGCGGCCCCGTAGCGATAGCAGGAACTGAATGTGTCGTTCGAGCGGATCCATATGGTTGCCCTCCGTCACTTCACAGCATCAATGACCCACTTGCGTGTCATCAAGCGTCGCAATCGGGGAAACAGCAGCGCGACGCCAATATCACCTCCTTCAGCAGTCCCCATGCGCGCCGTTTCGGCGTCGCCACGACAACCACGGGTAACGCAGCCTGACCGTAGCGTATGCGCATCAGCAGGCGTCTGCTCTGGATCGGTCACTTCATCGTGGACGACATTACGGGGTCGATCGCAAGTACGAGACCACAATGTCAGCAGGTGCCAGGAAGCGATCGGGGGTCCGTGCGTCGGCAGCGACATCGCTACGCGCACGCATCTTCGGTGAATGCGTGCAGGTACGGTAGGCCACACGTAGTCATCGTGTCAAGACATATTGGGTCTGTCGAATCTCGCGCCCGGAGACACATCGCGGAGGCTACGATTCGGGGTCGCCGATGGGCTGCCGGCCATCCCCCGCTGCCGGGCCGTTCTATCGACGCGGGGTGATGCCCGGCAGAAGCGCGGTGACGATCCGATCGACGACAATCGCGTCTACCTCGGGATCCTGGCCTGACTGATGGCTGAGAAAGTGGATCAGCAATCCGCCCTGCAGCGCTTTTCCGACGGCTCGTCCATCGATGTCCTTGCCGGCCTCATCACGGGTGTGACGGGTGTCGATGAATGAGCCAACCGCGCCGACCACGTCATCGAGCAGGCGACCGAGCATGACGCTGATCTCCGGGTCGGACGCCGCCTCGCTCAGAAGCGTGAGGACAAACACGCGTCGCTCGCGCAGCAGTCGCAAGAACTCGCCGCCCAGTTGCAGGAGGACCGCCTCGACGTCGGTCGAGGCGGCCGCGTCGAGAATGCGCCGATACCCAGCGAACGGCGCGTACACCTCCAGCACGGCAGCCAGCAGATCAGCCTTGTTGCCGAAATAGTGGTAGAGGACCGCTTCGGTAACACCCGCAGCCCGCGTGATGTCACGCACCGACGTGGCGCGATAGCCTCGCTCAGCGAAGAGTGTGAAGGCGACATCCAGCAGTTGCTCGCGTCGGCGCGCGGCCTGTGCCTGCCGAGCGCCGGTTGTTCGCGCCGCCAGAGACTCCTCCCTCCACTCCTGCCAGGCAGGATACCGCGCAGGTGGAAACACGTCAGTCTGTCTCGACCGGAGTTGCCGTCTGTTCAGAAGGCACAGGCTGGGGCATCTCCAGCGACAGACGTGGCAGACGTCGGTCAATCCAGGCCGGCATGTACCAGTTGGCCCGGCCAAGCAGCCCGGTGATTGCTGGGACCAGCAACATCCGGATGATCGTCGCATCGACGAAGACCGCCACGGCCAGCCCAAGACCGAATTCCTTAACGATTCGCGAGTCGCTGAGGGTGAACGAGAGGAAGACGACGACCATGATGCCCGCCGCCGCGCTGATCACTCGCGATGTCGTTGCGCTGCCGTGGCTGACCGACGCCCGGCTGCCTCGCCCCTCCAGCCAGGCTTCATGGATCCTGCTCATCAGGAAGACCTCGTAGTCGGTCGAGAGGCCGAACAGCACGGCGAAGAGCATCATCGGCAGGAACGACTCGATCGGCCCGGTCCGGTCGATCCCGAACAGATGGGAAAGCCAGCCCCACTGGAAGACCGCGACCAGGACGCCATAGGCTGCCGCGATCGACAACACATTCATCACCGCCGCCTGCAGGGGAACCAGTAGCGATCGGAACACGATCGCCAGCAGCAGCATGCTGACGCCGATGACGACGAGGAAGAAGATCGGCAGGCGGCTGGAGATCCGGTCGCCGATATCGATAAATGCCGCCGTCGGGCCGCCGATCGACGCCTCGACACCACTGCCCGCCAGGGCCGGCGGGACGACATCTTTCCGCAACCGATGGACGAGATCCTGTGTCTCGGAGGACTGTGGCGACGTCGTCGGGATGATGGTGATGATGCCGGTGTCACCAGCCGGATTGAACACCGGCGGAGCGACACGGGCGACGCCCGGCTGCTCGCGCAAATCGGTCACCAACTGGTCGACGGCAGACGGGTCGGTCGCGCCACGTGTGTCGACGACAACCGCGAGCGGACCGTTGAAGCCGGGGCCGAACCCCTCTGTCAGCAGATCGTAGGCCCGCCGGCTGGTCAGCGCGGTTGGCCCGTTGCCTGCGTCGGCCGAGCCGATGCGCATATCCAACGCCGGAACCGCGAGCACGAGAAGGAGCGTCAGACCGGTGACGATCACCAGCCAGGGCCGGCGCTGCGAGAACTCGGCCAGCTCGTACCAAACCCCCTTCTCATCAGTCGATCCGCTCGCATGGAACCATGGGATGCTCCAGCGGTCGATGTTGTGGCCCAGCGCCGCTAGCAACGCCGGCAGGATCGTGATCGCCACGATGACCGCCAGAGACACGACAATCGCCGCGGCGATGCCGAGCGCCGCAACGAAGGGGATGCCCATCGTCGCCAGGCCCAGCAGGGCGACCACGACAATCGAGCCGGCGAAGATGATCGCGCGGCCGGCGGTGTCGATCGCGGTGACAATCGCCGTCTCGACGCTCTCGCCGCGGTGCAATCCCTCCCGATAACGGGTGACGATAAACAGCGCGTAGTCGATCCCGACACCGATACCGATCATCGCGGTGAACGCGCGCGTCTCGGTGTTGAAATCGAGCCATAGCCCCAGAATGCCGATAATCAGCACGCTTGCCATCAGACCGGAGAATGCCGTGATGAGTGGCAGACCCATCGCAACAAGCGAGCCAAACGCCAGTAGGAGGATGACGATCGCTGCCGCGACGCCGATCATTTCCGATGAACCCGGCGGCTGCTTCTCGGAGACGGTAATGACCTGGCCGCCCAGCTCAACCTGCACGCCCGGCTGGATGGCGCCATCGCGCAACCCCATCAACGCGTCAACGCTCGACGATGGCACCCTGTCCGCCTGCTGGGCGAACTGGACGACGATCGCGCCGATCCGCCCATCGGCCGAGATGGCCGGCGGCTTCGTGTCGTACGGAGACACTACCCCAACGACACCGGGGACGGCAGCCGCGTCACGCGCCAGCCCCTCGACTGTCGCCCGGATAGCGGGGTCGTTCAGGCCTGCGTCGGCGCGGACGACGATCGTCGCGCTGTCGCCCGACTTGCCGGGGAAACGCTCCTGGAGAAGGTCGATTGCCCGCTGCGACTCCGCTCCCGGAATGTTGAAGCTGTTGACGAAGTCGCCGTGGCCGGCGCGGTAGACACCGACCAGGGCGACGAGGACGAGCGCGCTGCTCGCCAGGACGAGCCAGTGCCGCCGGACGACGAACGCCGCCCAACGACCGAGCCAGCTCGACGACCTCGGAGATCGATCATTCATCGACGTGCCTCTATCCTGCCTGCTTTGTCACTGGCGTCGAGACGATATCAGCCGCAGTTCGCGGAAGATGGACGAGGAGCGCGATCAGGACGACCTCAAGCCCGACCTGCGTGAGCTTGCTCACTGCCGCGTAGGCCTCCAGATCCGACCGGCCGGCGATCAGTGAGATCATGTAGATGACCATGACCAGTGCGTTGGCGATCGCGCCAGCCAGCACGAGCCGCCGGTTGAGCCGGCGGATCAGCCATCCGCCGGCGAAGTAAGCGAGGGCGGCGACCAGCATCACCCCTCGCGGTGGGGACGCGAGGTCATCCGGCGCGATACCAGCGCCGATGAGGAGGTAGATCGCGCCGGTCATCCAGGCCAGGAGAACTCCCGCCCACGCGAGCGATGGTAAGGCGGGCGACGAGCGCTGCTGCGTCATGGTCATTTCGACTCCTTTCAGGCTGTCGAGAATAGTAAACGCCATTTAGTAAAGTGAGTGTAGTATCATCGTGATGCGCTGTCAAGCGGAGTGAGTGAAGGGGCACAAGCGATGGCCAACCGCCGGTCCGTTCCGCAGATTGTCGAGAGCATCAGCCCGGCCAGCTGCACGGTGGATCACCGGCTGGAGGTGCTTCGCGGCCTGCCGTTCTTTCATGATCTGTCTCACGAACGCCTGGAGGAGATCAACCGCCAGTTCCGCTCCTACGACGTGGAGGCTGGGGCGACGATCTACATGAGCGGCGACAGGACAGAGCGCCTCTATGTCGTTGCCCACGGACGCGTGAAGCTGTTGCGCCATAGCGCCAGCGGCGAGGACACGGTGCTCGATATCCTGGCGACCGGCGAGATGTTCGGCACGCTCGCTGCCCTCGGCGATGTCACCTACCCCGACACCGCTGAGGCGCAGACCTTCTCCTGCGTGCTCGGCATCGGCGCCCACGACTTCCAGGCCATCCTCGAACGCTCACCGGACGTCGCATTGCGGGTGCTCGGCATCGTCGCGAAGCGCCTGCAGGAAGCGCACACAACGATCTCGCAGATCAGCACGACTCCGGCTGAGGCTCGCGTTGCCGCGGCGCTGGTCAAGCTCGCTGGGAAGCTCGGCGTCCCCGACGAACGCGGTACGCTGATCCAGACTCGCATTTCGCGGCAGGACATTGCCGCGATGACCGGCACGACGACCGAGACAGCCAGCCGGGTGATGAGCCAGCTCCGCCGTGACGGCGTCATCGAGAGCGGCCGGCAATGGATCGTCGTCATCGACCTTCCCCGCCTCACCGAAATCGCTGAAATGGCGTAAGCCAGAAGAGCCCCGTCCCCCATCTCCCGTCCCTCATCCCCCATCCCCCCGCTAATTGACCTAGATCATTCATCTGCCTCCTCGATCTCCCTACAGTGGGGATAGAGGATGGAACGGTCTTTCACCAAGGAGGAGACAGATGACAACCAGAACGATCCTGCGGAGCGACAATCTGAGCTGCCCATCGTGCGTGTCGAAGATCGAGAAGGCGCTCACTGCCCGACCGGGTGTCGAAAGCGCAAAGGTGAAGTTCGCGACCGGGAAGATCGAGGTCTTGCACGACCCGACTCGGACCAGCGGCGAAGAGCTGATCAAGGCGGTTGCGGCAGTCGGTTACAAGGCGCGCGTCTCGCCAGTCTGACCGGCAGTGCGCTCGCCAAGCCCCCCAGAAGGTTGATGACAGGAACGACATGCAGACCACAGACAACCATTCGATACGCGAGCAGCTCGCGAATCCGCTGATCCGCCGCCAGTGGCTGACCGCGGCCAGCGGGCTGCTGATCGCGGTCGGGCTCGGCGTGAAGTACATGCTCGATGCTCAGACGGCCTGGGCATGGCTGATGATTGCTGCGGCGTTCGTGGCCGGCAGCGACATCGCCGGCCGGGCGCTCAACGCGCTGCGCTTGCGGCAGGTCAGTATCGAGCTTCTGGTCACGATCGCCGCGGTCGGCGCACTGCTCATTGGCGAGGTCTGGGAGGCGGCCGCCGTCACCTTCCTGTTCATGCTCGGCGCATACCTTGAGGCGCGCACGATCAGCAAGACGCGAGCGGCGCTGCGGGAACTGGTCGAGCTGGCCCCCGAATCGGCGCTGGTCGAGCGTGATGGCGTCGTCATCGAGGAGCGGATCCATGATATTCGGCTGGGCGACGTCGTCGTCGTCAAGCCGGGCGGGCGAATACCAGTCGATGGCCGGGTGATCGATGGCTCGGCAGCCGTCGATGAGAGCGCGATCACTGGCGAGCCGATGCCGGAGGACAAGTCGGCCGAATCGGGCGTCTTCGCTGGAACGATCGCGCTCAACGGGCTGCTGCGCGTCCGGGCGACGGGCATCGGATCCGACACGATGCTCGGTCGCATCATCGACCGTGTCGAGGAGGCGCAGGAGGCGAAGGCCCCAGCTCAGCGCTTCATCGAACGCTTCGCCCGCTGGTACACCCCAGCGATCATCGGACTGAGTGTCGTGGCCTGGATCGTCAGCCGCAACATCGAGCTGGCGCTGACACTGCTGGTGATCGGCTGCCCTGGCGCACTGGTCATCTCGACGCCGGTGTCAGTCATGGCCGGCATCGGGCGAGCAGCTCGCCGCGGCATTCTGATCAAAGGCGGCGAGCACCTTGAGCAGGCCGGCCGGATCAACGCCGTCGCGTTCGACAAGACCGGCACGCTGACCGAAGGCCGCCCGTCGCTGACCGAGGTCATCGCTCTCCAGCCGCTCGCCGACCACGCCGACGCCCACCCCACAACAACCGGTGAGGGCTGGACTGCCGACCAGGAGGAGATCCTGCGCTGGGCCGCGATTGCCGAATCCGGATCGGAGCACCCGCTGGCCCGGCCTGTCATGGCGGCCGCGTCAGACATCCCGGCGCTCGATGCTGACTCCTTCACCGTCTACCCCGGGCAGGGCGTCGCGGCAGCGCACGCTGGGCATCTGGTCACTGTCGGCAATACCGATCTTATGGGCGGTCTCGGAATCCCGGTCGGGAAGCGCGTCGTCGAGGAGCTCGCGCAACTGCGTCAGGCCGGCCGCACTGCCGTCGCGGTTGCGCTCGACGATCGTGTCATCGGTATTCTCGGCATCGCCGACGCCGTCCGTCCCGAGGCGGCCCGAACAATCGCCGAGTTACGCGCCAACGGCGTCGAGCGCATCCTGATGCTGACTGGCGACGACCGGCAGACGGCGCTCGCTGTCGGCCGGCAGGTTGGCATCGACGAGATCCACGCCGACCTGATGCCGGACGACAAGCTGACGCTGATCCGCAGGCTTCAGGAGGAAGGGTATGTCGTTGCGATGGCCGGCGATGGCATCAACGACGCCC
>CALMXF010000232.1 GCA_937870985.1 uncultured Chloroflexota bacterium | reverse complement strand
CCGCAGACTTCACGTTTGCGATCAACCTGGACGTCGGGCTCTGCGGAGATGT
This sequence comes from uncultured Chloroflexota bacterium, assembly GCA_937870985.1. Lineage (GTDB taxonomy): Bacteria > Chloroflexota > Chloroflexia > Thermomicrobiales > CFX8 > JAMLIA01. The sequence continues at coordinate 26,927 of CALMXF010000232.1, read as the reverse complement.
GCCGGGGACGAAACCGGAGACGCACCCCGCGAAGCTCGGCGGTGGGCCAATCCTTGTCCACCAGGATTCCTCGGTGCACTATTCGCATCGGATGACGATGGCCCTGGCCGAGGTCGCCGAAGCGCAATCGATCCCGGTTCAGCACGCTGTCTACCAGAACTATGGAAGCGACGGCGCGGAGCTGATCCGGCGCGGGATCGAGACAGTCCTGCTGACGATGCCGACCCGGTACACGCACTCGCCGAACGAGATGGTGACCGAGCCGGAGCTCATTCAGTGCGTGGATCTGATCCTCGCCTACCTTGAGCGTGACCCGTTGCCGCCACGCTGGGGCGTCGCTGGCTGATCGGCCGCGTCGCCGCGGCAGTCAGTCCGCGGCGACGATCAATGAGGCCTCATCGCCGATGCTGGCGCGTTCGACGCGGGCGGCGAATTGTTCGTTGTAGAGCCGGGAGTAGAGTCCGGCGCGTTCAATCAGCTCGCTGTGGGTGCCCCGCTCGACGATATTGCCATGGTCAACGACCAGGATGAGGTCCGCGGCCAGGATCGTCGAGAGCCGGTGCGCAATCGCGATCGTTGTCCTGCTGCGCATCAGCGGCTCAAGCGCAGTCTGGATCAGGCGTTCCGATCGAGTATCGAGGGCCGAGGTCGCCTCATCGAGAATCAGCACTCTCGGGTCCTTGAGAATCACCCGCGCGATCGCGAGTCGTTGCTTCTCGCCACCCGACAGCCGGAAGCCACGCTCGCCGACGACGGTGTCATAGCCGAGGTCGAGTTCCATGATCCGATCGTGGATCGCGGCAGCCTTCGCCGCGGCGATCAGCTCGTCGTCGGTCGCGTCGGGCCTGCCATATCGCAAGTTGTCGCGAACCGACGCGTGGTAGAGATGCGTCTCCTGGGTGACCGCGCCGATGACCGACCCGAGTGACTCAAGCGTGACATCACGAACGTCATGGCCGTCGATCGACACAGACCCGTGCTCGACGTCGTAGAGTCGCGCCAACAGATACGTCAACGTCGTCTTGCCGGCGCCAGAGGGGCCAACGAGTGCGATCAGTTCGCCTGGCCGGCCCTCGAAGCTGATGCCTTCCAGCGTCCACGGCCGTCTCTCGCCTTTGTCGTCAACAACACCGTTGCTCGCGGCGGCCTCGCCATAGCGGAAATGGACACCGTTGTACGCAACGTGCCCCTCGACGCGAAGCGGGTCAAGCGTGACAGCATCGGGTGCGTCGATGATCTCCTGTGGTCGATCCAGATAATCGAAGATACGCTCGAACAACGCCAACGCTCCCTGAATGTCAATCTGGATATTCAGCAGCGCGCCAAGCGGGAAGAACAGGCGAGCCTGAAGCGTGGTGAATGCAACGAGGTCACCGATCGTGAGTGCCGCACTACTTCCCGAGGAGATGATCGAACGGCCGGCAAGCCAGTACGCGAGTGCTGGCGCGATCGCAAAGAACGTCCCGACAGTCATGAAATACCAGCGCCCGACCATCTGCTGCCGAAGTTGCAGGCCGGAAAGATGATCGTTCTCCGCGCCGAAGCGCTCGATCTCCTGCGACTGGCGGCCGAACGTCTTGGTGAGCAACACGCCGCTGACTGACAGCGTCTCTTCGACCATTGAGCTCATGTCAGCCATTGATCGTTGGGTCTGGCCGGAGAGACGGCGACGTGTCTGTCCGACGCGTTGCGTGAGATAGAGCGCGATCGGCAGCAACGCAAACGACAGCAGTGTCAGCCGGCCGGAGATCAACGCCATCGCGACGACTGTCGAGATCACGGTTGTCAGATTCGCGACGATACTGGCGGCCGTGTTCGTCAGAACCGACTGAACGCCACCAACGTCATTCGAGAGCCGCGACTGGATCTCACCGACGCGGGTATTCGTGAAGAAGCTGAGGGACATTCCCTGAAGGTGCGAGTACAGCTTCAACCGGATATCTCGCATCACTGCCTGGCCAACACGATTGCTGAGGTATGTCTGGCCGACGCCGATCAGGCCGGCGGCAATCGGGGCCACGATCATCAGAGCGACGTACAGATTGAGCAGTGACATGTCACGTGAAGGAATCGCGTGGTCGATGATCTGCTTGAGCAGGAGCGGATTGACAAGGCCAATCGCCGACGACACCAGGATCGCAAACGCGATCACTCCAATTTGGGCGCGATATGGGCCGAAGACGCCGATGACTCGGCGAAGTGTTTCACGATCCTGGTTCGGGTTACGTGTCGTGCGCGGGGTTTCCGGGCTATGGTCTGGCCCGCCCCGATTGATCGGCATTGGCCGTAGGTACGCGTATTCTCGCATGGCAACTCCTCTGATCCATCAACGATGTCAATGATGATCAGTCTAGGAGTGCGGGCTCAATCAGGGACCCCGCCATTCGAGCAGGTGAAGGATCGCTCGTCCGGCCAGCTCAGTGAGTAGTCGTTGGTGTGTCGAGTGGAAATGTCATACAGACGTTCGTCCCAAGGCCGGCGGAACTGCCGACTCGGAGTGAACCGCCCAATCTTTCCGCCCGTTCCCGCATACCCTGGATGCCAAAGTGATTCGAGAGGCGCTCGTGCTTGAGCGTGGTCGTGTCGAATCCTGGCCCGTCATCGCGAACCTCAACACAGATCTCAGTATCGATCGTGATAGAAATCGACACGTCAGCGTCGTACGCATGCTTCCGGCAGTTTGTCAGGCACTCCTGAACGAAACGGTAGATCGTCGCTTCCATGTGATACTGCAAGAGCGGCAACGCGAGCGGCGCGTTGATCGTGACTTGCGTTTCGACATCGATCATATGCTGCGTCGCGAGCTCCTGGATCGCTTCCTCGAGTGAGTGGTGCTCGAGTGGCGCGGCGCGCAAATCAAAAACGGAGCGGCGCGCCTCATCCAGATTCGCCCTTGCCAGCCCGAGCGCCCGGTCGACTCGCTCGACGAGCGGTGAGTCCCCCAGTGTGGCGCCAATCGCCTCCAATTGCAGGATAATGCCGACGAGTCCCTGCGCGATCGTGTCGTGGATCTCGCGAGCGAGGCGATTCCGCTCCTCGGAAACAGCAACGTCAGACGCCTGCTCGAAGAGCACTGCGTTCTCGATCGCCACGGCTGCGACGTTGGCAACTGTTGCAAGGAGCTCGATATCGCGCGCTCGATAACTGTTGGGAGCATATGACTGCGCGCTGATACTTCCAATCACATCGTTCCCTCGAACCAGGGGAGCGATCAGAACTGACTGGATCCGCACAGACATGTCGCCATACCGCTCCCAGCCCTCGAAGTCAGCCGCCAGGCATGCTTCGACGATCTTCGGCTTCCGCTCGGTCATGGACTCGTAGTACTCAGGCGGAAGGTGAACGTCGTGGCGTGGCGAGAACCTCTGGCCGAGATCCGAGATGTAGACAAGGTCGTTCGTCCCGTCCGGCTGGCGCAGCACGATCAGGAACGCATCTGCGACCATGATTCGCATGATCTCGTGATGGATCGAGCGATAGATCTCGGAAAGGTTCAGCGAGGACGACACGACGGCAGAGACCCGGTTGATGATCTCCATTTCGGTGATCTGCGCTTGCGCGTTCTCGAATAGTCTCGCGTTCTCGATCGCGACCGCGGCATTGTCAGCAAAGACACCAACGATCTCGGCATCCGTGTCCGCGAAGGAACCGTTGAAGATGGAAATCGTCAGGACGCCAATTGATTCGCCGCGAACCCGCAGGGGCGCAGATAGCAGCGACACGGTCCATCGCGGCTGTTCGACTCTATCTTTCGCGCCTGTCCCGGCCACAACATCATTAGAGATAACCGGCCGGCCGCTCCGATAGCAGCGTCCCGCGAGGGTTGTCTCGACCGGCGCGAGTGTGCCTGACAGGGCGTCATCCGGATCTCCCGATGAAGCAATCAAACGAAGCTCCTGCCCCGACTCGTCGGCCAGCCGAAGTCGCGCAGTTGCGCCGTTCATCAGGGTGGCAGCTTCGGTGACAATCGTCTGCAGCGTCGCCTCGACCGCGAGTGAGCTTGTCACTGCCGCGCCAACACGTTGGAGTGCCAGCAGGCGGGCGCGACTGGTGGCTTCGGCGGCCGCTTTGGTCTCGAGCTTTCCGGTGATGAGCGATAGCGCCGTGGACGCGAACTCGCGCACGAGCCGACGGAGAACGCGTTCGCTCTCGATCATCGCAGGTGAGTGACGGTCGGCGGGATTCAGGCCGCGGTCGAACGCATCGCACCCGCCCATCAGCCCGGCAAGGAGATCGTCGACGCCCATATGATCTCGATCGATCGCCCGTTCAAGTCTCGCGAGGAAGCGCCGTTCAGTAGCTGCGTCGCCGCGCGTTGACTCGATGAGCGCGTCGATGACTTCACCGATTCGATCTCGCAGAACAGACTGGCTCATCCGTTGATAGGCAGGGCTTACGTCCCAGGCAACATCGCGCCACGCGGCAGCAACCGCGTCGCGATGCCGAACCAGCGGATGGTTCTCGAAGCTAGTCTCAGCTTCAGGCTCTGTCATTACAACGCCGAGCGTCTTCCTGCGATCGGTTCCGCGCGTTACCGGTCATTGCGGAACACCGCCTGTATCCCCGCATAGGGGTAGGGATTCTACCTGATTCCGCACGATCGGAATGTCCGAACCGATCGCGTGATGGGGATATACTCGGAGCGACGACCGATGATTCGTTGTCAGTAAGGAACTGCCGTGGTCTCCGCCCCGTCGAAACCGGATAAGAAAGCCTTCAGACGCCGCGTTGACGCAGCGGTTGCGGATGAGCAGTTGCGGACCGCCCTCCAACGCGCCTTACCGGAGTTTGGCCGGCGGCGCGTCCGCGCGTTTGAAGATCAGGATTTCTCCGCGCGCCGCCGCCGCGTTCACGACATCAAGGCCAGCGCGATGGCTGAACTGCCGGATCTCATAGAGCGTTTCACTCGCGAGGCCGAGGCCGTTGGCGCAGTCGTTCATCGCGCCGCAACGGCCGAGGACGCGCGCAGGATCATCTGCGACATTATCGACGAGCAAGGCGCGCGACTTGTCGTCAAGAGCAAGTCCATGGTCACCGAGGAGATCGAGCTGAATCCGGCGATCGAGTCACGAGGCGTCCGTGTCGTCGAGACCGATCTCGGCGAATGGATCATGCAGCTCGCGGGGGAGCATCCGTCCCATTTGATCGCGCCGGCCGTCCACAAAACCCGTGAGCAAATTGCGGAACTGCTCTCGAAAGAGGTTGGGGAGGAGCTGCCACCAGACCCGGATCAACTGGTCCGGGTTGCTCGAGAGCGGCTGCGCCAATCATTCATCGACGCTGACGTGGGCATTTCCGGCGCGAATATCGCCATCGCCGACAGCGGCACGCTCGTTATCGTCACGAACGAAGGCAATGGCCGGCTAGTCACGACGCTCCCGCCGGTCCACATTGCAGTCCTCGGGATCGAGAAGATCGTCCCGACGATGGAGGATGCAACCGCGATCCTCCAGGTCCTTCCACGCTCTGGCACCGGCCAGAAGATCACCAGCTATGTGTCGTTCATGACTGGGCCCAGCCGCAGCGCCGACATCGAATTGACACTGACAATCGGCGTACACGGCCCGAAGGAGCAGCATATCGTTCTGCTCGACAACGGAAGATGGGCCGCGCGGGAGGATGAGGAGCTTCATGAGGCGCTGCATTGTATCCGTTGCGGCGCGTGCTCGAATGTCTGCCCGCCGTACCAGATTGTCGGCGGCCACGTGTTCGGCCATATCTATACTGGTCCGATCGGGCTGATCATGACGGCAATGCATCATGGGCTCGAGCATGCCGCCGGCCCGCAGAGTCTCTGCGCGTCCTGCAACGCCTGTGAAATGGTCTGCCCGGCCGAGATTCCGATACCGCGACTGATTCTGGATGTGCGTGCCCGCTCTGTCGAAGCATTCGGCATGCCTGCCGCCAAGGGATTTGCAATCTCACACTGGGCCGACCCGAAGGCGGGCGAGCGTTGGGCCGGCGTCGCCGCGCGCGCAGCGAGCATCGTCGCCGATAACGATGGAATCGTCCGTCGCATTCCCTTGCAGCCGGCCATGACGAACGGACGAGCGCTCCTGGCGCCGACCACCCGGCCATTCCGGTCCCGGTTCGCCGAGGCGAACGCTGCGCCTGTGCGCGAGCTTGCCAGTAGCCAGGTAGCGGGCAGAACCGCCGCAATCTTCCCCGGCTGCATGACCGACCGCATCACGCCAGCAATGGCAGAGGCGATGGTTCGCGTCCTCCGCGCCTGTGGCTGCGACGTTCGTTACCCGGTCGATCAACACTGCTGTGGGCTGGTGGCACTGAACTCCGGCGACCGACGCCACGGGCGGGAGATGGCGGAGCAGACGATCCGCGTGCTCGAGGCGACCGAGGCTGACTGGGTCGTAACCACCAGCACCAGTTGTCTTGCAGCGATGCTTCAGGATTATCAGCATCTATTCCGGCACGACGAGAGCTGGCGCACACGCGCGGCCAACCAGGCTGCCCGCATCGTCGACATCACCACATTCATTGACGAACACGCCCAACTGGATCCTTCGGACTTTTCGCCACCAGCGCCGTCGCCAGTCGTTACGTATCACGATGCCTGCCAGTCGCACAACGCGCTCGGTCTGGGCGCCGGAGCGCGACGTATCATCCTGGATACACTGGGGCTGGAGCTGCGTGAGATGGCGGATTCGAGCGTGTGCTGTGGGTTCGGCGGCGCGTTTTCGATGGACTACCCGAACGTCTCGAGCGCGATCCTCGCCAAGAAGCTTGACAATATTCTCGCGACCGGCGCGGAGATCGTCGTGTCTGACAACCCCGGGTGTCTGATGCAGGTGCAGGGCGGACTGGCCAGCCGCGACAAGCCAGTCCGGGTTCTGCACATCGTCGAGCTACTGGCCGAGCGTATCTAGGGCTCGGCAACGACCGGCGGTCGACGTTTCCAGACCTGTGTTGCCTGCTCGAATGCGCGGGCGATCTGCAGCACGCCGAAATCATCATGCCAGCGGCCGACGATCTGGACGCCGACCGGCAGCCCGTCCTCGGTGAACCCGCACGGAACCGAAATGGCCGGCAGGCCGGTCAGCGTGATGAAGTAGGCCGACTTCATCCAGTCGATGTACGTCTCCATCTGCACCCCGTCAATCTCGGTCGGGTATTCGATCCCGACCGGGAACGGTGGCACCTGATTCACCGCGCAAATCAGGAATTCATAGGATTCAAGGAACTCCGTAACACGGGTATAGAGCTGAGAGCGCAACACCTGAGCCCGGTTGATCTCCAGAGGAGTCAAAGCCAGCCCCTTCTCGGTGTTCCAGATGATCGTGTCTTTGATCAGCTCGCGATGGCTGCGCAGCTTCTCATGATGGCCGAGCGCAAAGTCAAGCGCGCGCAGCGTCTGGAAAGCCTCGTTGGCGCCGGTGAAATCAGGCGTCGCTTCGTCAACTTCACAACCAAGGTCAGCGAACACTCCGCGCTGGCGCTCCAGCACCGACCGCACCTGCGGGTCGAGCGGAAGCCCACCCAGATCAGGCGCCCAGGCGACGCGGACTCCGGCGAAGTCGCGATCCAGTGGCCTCGCGAAAATGCCGCCCGGCTCGTCGATCGAGATTGGCGACCGTGGATCAGGTCCCGCGATCGTGCCAAGGAACAGCGCCACATCGTCGACAGTCCGCGCCATCGGCCCCTTGACGCCGAGATTGCCCCAGGCATTGAACGAGGGGACGACGGGGACTCTGCCAGGTGAGACACGGAAGCCGACCACGTTATTGAAGTTGCCGGGGTTCCGCAGCGATCCGCCCATGTCGCTGCCGTCAGCGATCGGCAACATGCCACATGCAAGCGCGGCGCCGGCCCCGCCACTCGACCCGCCGCACGTTCTGCCCGTGTCATACGGATTGAGCGTCGCCCCGAATACCGGGTTAAACGACTGCGATCCCGCGCCAAACTCCGGCACATTCGTCTTGCCGATGGTGAGCGCGCCGGCGGCCTTGATCCGCTGAATCATCAACGTATCGTGCAACGGCACGTGATCGCGGAATATCGGGGAGCCAAACGTGGTGCGAATCCCGGCGGTTTCCTCAAGGTCTTTGTGCGCGATCGGTAGCCCGTGGAGCGGCCCGACGGCTTCTCCCGCCGCAACCGCGTCGTCTGCAGCGCGCGCCATCGCCATCGACTGTTCGGGGTCGACTTGTGAGACGATCGCATTGACCCGAGGATTGACGCGCTCGATCTGCGCGAGGTGCGCTTGCATCACCTCGACCGCAGAGAGCTCTCGCAAACGGATACGACTCGCCAGATCGCGCGCAGTCGCGAAACAGATATCGTCATTCGTCACAACGCACCCTCTCCATCACGTCACGTCCCGTGGACGACGGACACTATCGTCGCCGGGACAAGCCGAGGATGCAAGCAGACGCGGTCAGAATTTCAAGTGGCTAGTGGCGGCAGGTCGCGCAGAGGCCGAACACTTCGAGCCAATGCCCGGAGATCGCGAAATTGGTGCGCTGGCCGAGCTCTTCCAGCAGTGGAGCGACGGTGCACTCATCAAACTGAACCACCGCGCCACAGTCCGAGCAGATCAGGTGATGTCGGTGCTCACTGTCTCGTTCGGTGCGGACATAGGTGTGGCAACCATCGGGGCGGTGAAGGCGGTCGAGGACACCACTGTTAACCAGCACATCGAGCGTGCGGAAGACGGTTGCTCGCCCGACCGCTTCGCCACGCCCCGCCAGGAGGCGCAGTAACTCATCGGCGGTAAAGGCGCGATCCTGCTCGTCGATAATCTCGACAAGGGCGCGACGCGGGGCTGTGACACGGTACCCCGACTCCTGTAAGATGCTCAGCGCTTGCTCGATCGTATTCATCGTTTGCCGATCCGGTCGTCAACTCTCCCGCAGGGCGAGTGTAACACGACGCCCTGACTGGTGGCCGGATTGTGAGGGTCAACAATGTCGCCCGAGACCGAGGTCGTTGCGCCGGAGATGGACGGCGAGGAACTCCCGCCTGTTCAGCATCGCAAGTTCGCGGCGTTGAACAATCGTCAGTTCCTGCATTTCTGGATCGCCATCACGCTTGCGCTGGCCGGCCTCTGGATCCGGATCACCGTACAGGGATTCCTCGTCTATGACATGACGAGCGATAAGTTCCTGCTGGGTCTCGTGGGCTTTCTGAGCGCGATGCCCGTGCTGTTACTGTCGCCCATCGTCGGCGTCGTCGTCGATCGTTTCGAGCGCCGCAAAGTCCTGTTCGCTACTCAGGCGTTCATGGCAACGAATCTCCTCGTGCTCGCGACGCTCGACGCTTTCGGCGCGCTACGCGTGAGCCACATCCTCATCATCGCGACGCTGACTGGCGCAGCATCCGCCTTCGACTGGCCGGCTCGACTCTCGCTCGTCCCCAACCTCGTCAAGCCGCACGAGCTTCAAAGCGCGGTGGCGCTGAATTCGGCGGCCTTCAACGGCGCCCGAATCGTCGGTCCAGTGGTGGGCGGCATGCTGATCGCCGTTATCGGCACGGCCGCCTGCTTCTATCTCTCTGCATTCGCCTTCCTTCCGTCAATGCTGGTTCTTCTGACGTTGACGGTGGATCGCGCGCTGCCCGCGCAGAAGCGCGACTCGGCGATTCGCACGCTGGTCGATGGGTATCAGTACATCTGGAAGTTCCCGACCCTGCGCAGCCTGCTTTCTGTCGACCTCGTTCCCGTGATCTTCGGGATGTCGTTCTTCACGCTGCTTCCAGCGCTCACCCGCGACGTCTACGATCGTGGTGCGGAGGGGCTTGGATTCCTGTACGCAGCAGATGGCGCGGGCGCGTTTATCGGTGTGATGATCATCGCTGCGATGACTTCGCTTCGGCGTCGTGGCTTCTGGGTCATTGTGTTCGTGTTCTTGTTCGCGGTTATCCAGATTCTCTTCTCGTTTGCCCCGACACTCTATATCGGGATGGTCTTTATCTTCGGGCTCGGGCTGGTAAGCGCAATCTATGGGACGCTCGCCGACACGCTGATCCAGACGATCGTCCACGACGAGTTTCGTGGGCGCGTGATGGCGGTCTATTCGACATTCTGGGGGTTGACGCCGATCGGCTATCTGCAGATTGGCATCATTGCCCAACATTGGGGTACCCAGCGGGCAATCCTCGTCAACGCCTGCGTCGTCCTGCTCTACGTTCTCGCGCTGATCAAGTGGAACCCCGAAGTGCGGCGGCTCAACTAGCAGGCGGTGACGGAATGGCGCGATGGGCTAACCGGATCCAGCGAGCGTTGATCGCCGGCAGAGCCCCTCGGCCGGTTCTCACCCGCTCAACGACGATACAGCCTGCGCCCCGAATCGCTACCATCGGGCTCGAGTCCTCCCTTCACGCCTGGCTTCCTGGCGCATGCGATCTCTCGGCCGGCACGTCGGCGCTCGTAATCGATCCCCGGCCCTCATCTCGACCAGCCACGCCGCTCATCGAGATCATCGTCGACTCAGCTCAAGATTCTCCGCTGATCGCAGAACAACACTCATCCTGGTCCCGACTGACCGGACTTCCCGGCGCAGCACTGCAGTCGGTCGATGTGCCCTCCTGGCTCCTCAAGGCCGATCACGTCGTCGTCCTCACTGCTCCCACTCGCTCAGCGGGGGTTGCAAGGCTCTGGATCGACGTCGTTCATCCAAACTCCGCGATGCGCGCGCTGGCTCTGCCACACTACGGCTTCGTCGAGTTGGCAGCGTGGCTGCCGGCGACGTGGGTCGTGAGGCTTGCCGTAGATTCCATTGCCTGGGTTGCCGTGACGCGCAGCGTGGTGATGGCCGAGCTCCTTGCGGTTGGTCTGAACCGGCTGTCCGAGCAATCGGCAGGGATCGAAGCGCTCACGCCATGGGAGGAGCCAGGCGTCCAGCGGCTCTTCGAGTTGCAGCTCGATGGCGCGGATTGCGGAACAACTATCCGCGCGATCGATGACACGGTCGCACAAGATAGCCTGCTCGTTGCGCTGGCGGAAGCCATCAGTGCGACGATTGTCGTGGCAGAGGAAGGTGGGCTGAATTGACCGAAATTCCCGTCTCCCCGATGCAAGGTCGTCCGCAACCAGGCCGGGACGACGTGCTCGGGTCAGACCGCCTCCGAATTCTCAGCGACCCACTCGCTGCAGTCCTGCTTGGCCGGATACGGGATCGCAGCGCCAGCAGCACGGAGTTCTGCGCGCTGAGCGAGCAGATCGCAAACCGTGTGCTGTGGACGGCGCTAGACGATGTGGCTTTGGGGACCAGCGACGTAATCGGGTTCGATGGCCGGGTCATTCAGGTTCCTGCGCTGGCCGAACGTGTTGCGGGGATCGTCATTCTGCGGGCCGGCCTGCTATTTGCTCCGCCATTTCGCGCACTGCTGCCAGACGCGCCGATCTATCAGCTCGGCGTTCGCCGGGATGAGCTCCGCCTCGAAGCGCAAGTCTATACCTCGAACCTACCAGCCAACGTCGGGTGGGCAGATCGTGTCGTCGTGCTTGATCCGATGATCGCGACCGGAAGCTCCGCCTGCTGCGCCGTCGAGATCATTCGACGCACGCACTCGGGTCATATCGTAATCGCATCGATCATCGCCGCGCCGCTCGGTATCGATGCCTTGCTACGCGCCGATGCCGAATGCAGCATCGTGACCGCAACCCTGGACGACGGGCTGAACGAACACGGATACATTGTTCCGGGACTGGGTGACGCCGGCGACCGATTATTCGGCACGAGCAACCCTCCCGGCTGACGATCCACGCCCGGAAATTGGCACAAATACGACACCACCCGCCCGGGACGAGCCCTGGCGGGTGGTGCAAGATTCGGATTCGCGCGGGTGATTGCTACCCGAGCTCGGCAGCGTATTCGTTCTCTGCCTGGGTCAGCGCCTCGTCGGTGATCGCGACCATGCGGTCGATCTCGTCGATCGTGACGACGAATGGCGGCGCGAGGTGGATCGTGTCCCAGACGCGGGTGAGCAGGCCCTTCTCGTTCACGAGCTCGGAGACGCGCTTGGTGAACTGCGCCTCCCGGCCGAACTTCTCCTTTGTCTCCTTGTTCTTGACGATCTCAACGCCGCACATCAGGCCGAGGCCACGAACGTCGCCAACGGACGGATGCGACGACAGCTCCTGGAGCTGCTTCTTGAGGTACTCGCCCTTCTCGGCAGACTGCTGCACGAGATTCTCCTGCTTGAAGATCTCGATATTCTTCAGCGCGGCCGAGCAAGCAACGGCCTGACCGCCGAAGGTCAGCAGGTGACCGAGAGCGACATCGCCCTTTTCCTTGAACCCCTCGAATACGGAGTCGCGGACGGCAACAGCGGCGATCGGCGCGTAGCCAGAGGACAGCCCCTTGGCCATCGTCACCATGTCGGGGACGATGTCGTAGTGCTCGATCGCGAAGTAGGTGCCGCTCCGGCCCCAGCCGTTGATGACTTCGTCTGCGATGAGCAGGACGCCGTGGGTGTCGCAGATCTCGCGCATCCGCTTCCAGTACGCCTTCGACGGAACCTGGACGCCGTTTGCCGTCGAGATCGGCTCAGCGATCACCGCGGCGACCGTGTCAGGTCCCTGGAACAGAATCTCGGCCTCGACGGCGTTGGCGCATGCCACCTCGTCTGCCTCGCCGGTCAGGCCGGGGAACTGCGATCGATAGTTATTTGGCGATGGGACGTGATAAACGCCGTGCATGAACGGGCCGAAGTACGCCTCATTGCGCGCAGAGGTGAGGCTCATCGCGCCATAGGTCATGCCGTGGTACGAGCCGCGACGAGCGATGACCTTATAGCGCTTCGGAAACCCGCGCATGACCTGCACCTGCTTGGCGATCTTCAGCGCGCTCTCGACGGCCTCGGAACCACCGGAGCAGAAGAAGAGCCGGTTGAGATCGCCAGGAAGAATCTCCGCGATCGTCTCAGCCAGCGCAACCGTCGGGACGGTCGTGTAGTTGGCCGCAGAAACGTAGGCCAGCTTGGCAGCCTGCTCGGCCATTGCCTGGCCGATCTCGGTCCGACCGTGGCCAGCGTTGACAACCCACAGGCCGGCGATGCCGTCGATATACTCTCTGCCCTCGACGTCGTAGAGCAGGGCGCCCTTGCCGTGGTCGAAGACCTTCATCCCCTTCTGGGCGGCGAGCTCCTGCCAGTTTGCTGAGTGAATCCAGACGTGCTCCAGCGCGCTCTGTGCGTACTGCTCGGCCGTCTTCGTCGCGCTTGTCTGATCCTGTGCCATAGTCTGCCTCCCTCGTATTCCGAACGCAGCGCCTGTCGCGACTTCCGCCCTCGTTGTCGTAGCCGCCGGTGCTCCGCCGTCCGCGTCCATGCTCGTACGAGTATAGCACCCACACTGCCGTGCGCGGCCACAATTCGTCGTCTTTCGGTACGCCCACGTCTGGCATATTGCCGATTCGGCAGTATCACGGCCTGATGGAGCGCGAGATATCGAACGGACAGGACGCCGTTCGACACAGTGCTACAATGCGCCAAATCGGACAACGATAGCGGCAACAGGACGGGGAGGCGATGGCGTGGCGCATAAGGTACTGATCCTGTCTCGCAAGTTTCGCGAAGGCAATCGCGAGTATCTCGACGAGTTCCTCGCCCGACGTGGATGCGAGATGATCGACCGCGAGATGCGATATCCCATCGACCAGGCACAGCTTTGCGACCTGGCGAGCGAAGCCGAAGGCATCATTACCGGTCTCGAATGGATCTCGCCGCGAGTGATGGAAGCCGCGCCCAACCTCAGGGTGGTGAGCGCCGGAGGTGTCGGGTACGACCATATCGATGTCGAGGAAGCAACACGACGCAACATCGCTGTTGGCATCTGCGCTGGCTGCAACAATCACTCGGTCTCAGAGCTTGCCTTCGCGATGATGATCAATCTCGCCCGCAACGTGCTGGTGGTCGACCGCTCGATCCGCGATGGTGAGTGGTTCCCCTACGACCGCATCCCACTGGAAGCGAACTCCGAACTGTGGGGCAAGACGCTTGGCATCGTCGGCCTCGGCCGAGTTGGAAAATCAACCGCGCTGCTGGGCAAGGCATTCGGCATGCGGGTGCTGGCGGCAGACATCGCCTGGGATCTGACGTTCGCCAACGAGCACGGCATCTCGTACATGCCGTTTGAGGATGTCCTGCGTCAGTCCGACTTCGTGTCGTTGCACTGCCCGCTTGACGAGTATACGCGCGACCTCATCGACGAGCGTGCGATCGATCTGATGAAGCAATCAGCGTTTCTTATCAACACTGCGCGTGGGCCGATCGTCAAGGAGGTCGCGCTGGTCGAGGCGCTGCAGTCCGGGCGTATCGCGGGCGCCGGCCTCGATGTGTTCCAGTTCGAGCCACACCCTGACAACCCATACACCGAGTTCTCGAACGTCGTGTTGACGCCTCACATCGGTGGCACGACGAAGGAAGCATTTGACCGTGCGCTGTATCTCGCGCTGGTGAACGTCACCAATGTTCTGAACGGCAATCCGCCACACTGCCAGGTGAATCCCGAGGTAACGGCATACCGGGCGCTCGGGGGCAACCGCGAACGCCGCGTCATACCGCCGCCGTCATCGATCGTCTGATCGCGCACCTGGTTTGAGCGAGAAGGCCGCAGCCTACACGGCGGCCTTCTCGCGCTTCTCCATAATGTTTGTCGAGTGGCCAGGATCGAGACGCGCCGAAGGGTTGATGACCGTCACGCAGTGGTTGACCGCGGTAATGGCTTCAGCCGCGCCGGTCGCAATGAGCTTGAACTTCGCGGGGTACGTAACGACGTCGCCGCAGCCGTAAATCCCCTCGATGTTGGTCGCCATTGTGATCGGGTCGACGCGGATGGTGTTGCGCTCGACCTCCAACCCCCATGTCTTGAGTGGCCCGAGGTCGGCCAGGAATCCGATCGCGACAATCAGATCGTCGGCATCGACCGTCTGCTCGCTCCCCTCCTTCAGATGGTGGAACGTGACAGACTCGAGCCGGTCGTTGCCGTGGACGGCCTTGACCGCGTAGTCGGGGTAGTGGAGGTGAACACCCTCTTCGGCCATCTGCGCGATCGCGTGCTCGTGCGCGCGGAACTTGGATCGATGAACGAGCCGGACCGACCGAGCCAACGGCGCAAGCGTGTTCGCCCAATCGACAGCCGAGTCCCCGCCACCGACGATCAGCACGTGCCGATCGCGGAAGTCATCGACGTGCTTGGCGAAGTAATGAACGCCGCCCCCACCTTCGAATCGCTCGATGCCCGGAACCTCGAGCCGTTTCGGCTCGAACGCGCCGATGCCGGCCGAGATGATGATCGTCCGGCTGTAATGCGTGCCAGTCGTCGTCCCAAGGATGAAACAGCCGGATGCTTCGTCACGAGTGAGCGATGTGACGGCAGTCTTCAGGACAAACTCACAGCCCATGCCAGCGGCCTGTTCGACAGCTGCCTCGACGTAGTCCTTGGCGAGCACCTTCGGGAAGCCGGCGATATCGTAGATGTACTTCTCGGGGTAGATCGCCGTCAGCGCGCCGCCGAGCTCTTCAAGCGCTTCGATGACTTTCGTTCGCTGGCCGCGCATACCGCCATAGAAGCCAGCAAACAAGCCGACCGGCCCACCGCCGATTACGGTGATGTCGTAGATTTGATCCTCTGGAATCGACACGCTACTCTGTTCCTCATCTGGTCGCCGCGGGAAAATGGCAAATCTCCGCCGGCACGATCGTGCCCGAGCCGGGCCGGCGCCCTGAAGTATACCGACGGAGCAATTCCGCTCATTTGACGCTGGTCCGACGAGCTACGTCGCGGTCTTCGGCGCCAGGTTACTTTCGTTGGCGAATCGAATCGCGTTCGGCAGATCGAGACGATAGAGCGCCAGGCGCGCAGCGGTAAGCGCCGCGTAACTCTCAACCGACACCTTGTCGGGCGCATCATAGAGCGCGCCGAACCCGGCGGCGACATTCTGGGCGACATTCCACCAGCTCGCGCCATCGACCCCGTTGACGATATTGCCGGCCAACGGTTCGAGGTAGGCGTGCCACTGCTCCTCGAGCTGCTGCCAGTCGACGCCGAGCACCTGCTCGGGCACCCGTGTGCGATACAGCTCGGTGTAGGCTTCGAGTCCGTATTTCTCGATCAAGAACTGGGAGAACGACCCTGCTGCGTCGTACTCCAGCCTCCTTCGGACTCGCCCCTCGTAGGTTGCCTCATCCCGCAGGAACGCGAGCGTCGGCAGGATGCCGGCCTGATATGCCCAGGCAGCCGCCTGAATCGCCGGGACATAGCCGGCCGCCTGTACGTCGGCGTCCATCTGATAGGTCGCAAACCCCTCGGCGAAGAAGAGACTGTTCGGCAATCCGATGTGGTTCCCGGCGATGACGTGGGCAACCTCGTGTGTGATCAACCCCTGCATCTCATCCGCCGCAACGCTGCCATCCTGAAGGATGAAGATCTGATGGAGGTCTGACGCCGCAAACCCCTGGCAACCCCGGCAGTTCTCGTCGAACATCTCATCCGCCAGAAAGACGGTGAGTGGGGAGTCATCGTGAATGTTCAGAAATGCGCTGACGTTACCGATTCCCCGCTGCGCCATCTCGGCGACCGATGACGCAATCGCCGGGTCGAACGCGCCCGGACGCCAGGCGACGGTCACTGCCCCGAACGTCTGCGTTTCGGAGTAATACTGCTCGACGAGACCGAGCGGTGAGATCGGCGAAACCAGTTGCGGCTTGTTGACGGCGGGAAGCTGCGGCAAGGAAACCGGCACGACGGCGCCGGCCGGGGTCGTACCCTGGACCGCGCCCGTCGAAGGACTCGTGGTTTCTCGCGCGACGGCGCTCTTCGTCGCGATTTCAGCGACCGGATTCGCAGGCGGCCTCTGCTCGCGCGGAAGAATGGCGAAGACGCCGATCATAATCACGACGACTCCAACGATCGAAACCAGTGTTACCAGACCTCGCACGACTTCCGGCGCCTCGTCTCATACAGCATGCCCGAACCGGGGTCCCGACCGTCCGCGACCACGGGAGGGTACAATCTCACAGAGGAGTGCGGCAACCCGGGAAACGTCCAGGGCCGCCCATCGAGGAGGTTTGAGGACATGGTCGAGACTGCCAGTGGCATCGTCGGTTCGCTACTTTCAGAGCGGGCGAAACGCTACGGCCCAGCACGGCTCGGAAATCCCCGCGCCGCGGCATCGAAGATTTCCTTCGTTGCCGGTTTCCCCGATCCCGCCACGCTGCCAAAGGCGGACGTGATCGAGGCGACGCGCGTCGCTCTGGAGCGCGAGGGCGAGTGGGCGCTGCAATACGGCGCGGCCCGCGGGTACGACGGGCTGATCGACGAGCTTGTCAAGAAGCTCGCTCGCGATCAGCGGATTCAGGCAACGGCAGACAACATCCTCATCACCAACGGCTCGTCACAGGCACTGGCTCTCATCGTCGACATGCTGGTCGATCCGGGTGATGTCGTGCTCAGTGAGCAGCCGACCTGGTCGGGGGCAGTTCACAATTTCACGGTTGCCGGCGCCGACGTGCGGCCGATTCCGATCACCGCGGAAGGAACCGACATCGCTGCCCTTGAGCGCGAGCTGGAGACGCTTCGCGCCGAGGGTAAGCAGGCCAAGCTGTTGTACATGATCCCGAACTTCCAGAACCCGACTGGCGTGACGACGACACTGGAACGCCGCAAGCGGATCATCGAGCTCGCTCGGGAACACGGTGTGCCGATCGTTGAGGATGACGCCTACTTCGATCTGCGCTATGCGGGGGAGCGACTGCCGACGCTCTATGAGATGGCTGGCGACGGCTCCGTCATGTACCTCGGCACGTTCTCCAAGATCATGGCGGCAGGCGTCCGGCTGGGCTGGGTAGTCGCCAATACTGACGTGATCCAACGGTTGACGGGGATGAAGCTCGAAGGTGGCACCAGCCCATTTGCCGGCTACGTCGCCGCCGAATTCTGCGCAAACGGGACGCTCCAGGAGCATATCAGCGAGCTCACCGCGCTATATCGCCGTCGGCGCGACGTCATGCTGGCGGCGCTCGAGCGCGCGATGCCGGCAGGGACAACGTGGACGACGCCTGAAGGTGGGTTCTTCATCTGGATGACCCTCCCCACTGGCGTGACCGCTGGGGAACTGCAGGCGGCAGCCTCCGCGCGAAACGTCGAGTTCCTGCCCGGGCCGGCCTGCCACTTTGGTGGCGCTGGCAGTGGCACCCTGCGCCTCGCCTATTCATTCTCCGATGACGAGAAGATCGAGCAAGGTATTGCGATTCTCGGCGGGCTCATCGAAGAAGCAGCCAGCCGCTAGCGCCTGACCCGCGCCGTCCTGCCCCGGACCAGCCAGACGCTGATCCGGGGCAGCGCATCTGCGGGGTTGTCTCACCTCGGTCAATTCGCGTCGGGGACGGGCTGGCAAATCGGGCAGCGATATGTGCCCCGCGCATCGACGCGTTCCTTCACGATCGGTGTCCCGCACCTCAGGCAGGGGATGCCCTCACGCCCGTGGACGAACGGGAAGTCGCCGCGCTCCGGGATAGCCTTGCCGTTGAGAATATTCGCACCACTAATCGGGATGGCGATCGCCATGATTTCACCGACAGCGTCAAACAGCTGGTCGATTTCGGTGGGAGCAAGTGTTCGAGCGAGCCGCTCGGGGTGGAGCCGAGCGCGATACAGCACTTCATCGACGTAGATATTTCCAAGCCCGGAGACAAACGTCTGATCGAGCAGGAGCGGCTTCAGCCGAGATTGAGGTCGCCGCGCGATAGCGCCATGAAACCACTGCCGCTCGAAGGCGCTTGAGGCAACGTCCGGCCCGAGACGCAAGTTGTTGAAATAGCCATCCAGGTCGTCGACCGGCATCAGCCGAACGCGAGCGAAGTGGCGGATGTCCGTAACATACAAACGTGACCCACTGGCGAAGTAAATGATCAGATGTGTCGACTTGTGGGGCAGCTCCGCGCCATAGGCAGGCACGGGATGGCCGGCATCAAAGCCCGGGATCGTCGGGCCACGACCGACCAGCTGTCCGCTAAGCTTGAGGTGAATCACCAGCGCCAGATCACCCGCCAGGAGGGTGAGGTACTTTCCGTGTCGCCGAATCTCTGAGAAAGACAGCCCCACAAGCTGCTCGAGGCCAAGGCCATCACTCGCAACGAGCAGCTTTGGCAGACGAAGATCCACCTCAACTATTTCATCGTGAAGAAGCTGCTCGGCGATGCCGCGACGCGCAGCCTCAACCTCCGGTAGCTCAGGCATGTTACTCCCTGGGTTCGTCGGGCGAATTCGGGCGATTATCTTGCTGCGCCGACGTCTTCGGCGCAGGTTCGGAAGGATCGGCCGGCACATGCGGGCCACGATGGTCGCTGTCACCGAGGAACTGAGTCAGCACCGAGCGCCACGCCGATGCGTGCAGATGTTGACCGACGGGCGCGACCGCAAACTCACGACGCTCGCGTCGCACGCGAAGAGCATCGTAGATGATCACCTGAATGGCCGCCGCGAACGGTATCGCCAGCAACGCGCCAAGCGGCCCCATGAACTGGCCACCGGCAAGCACCGCGAGAAATACCGTGAGGGGCGACAGACCAATGACGCCACGCATCACGCGTGGCACGAGGATGCTGTTCTCGGTGAACTGAAGAAGCACGATAAAGCCAGCGACGATAGCCGCCTTCTGCCAGGAATCAAGCAGCGCCACCGCGAACGCCGGGATTCCGCCGATCCACGGTCCGATTACGGGCACGATCTCTGTGACACCTGCGAAGAGCGCCAGCAACAGCCAAAAACGCAAACCCAGGAGCCCATAGCCAAAGCCGGACGCAACGCCGATGATGACACAAAGCAGCAGCTGCCCGCGCAGCCAATCTCCGACCTTCGCCTCGACATCGATCCAGACCGAGTTCACTCGATCTCGCGTTGCTGGCTGCAGATTCTGGAGCAACAGCCGCTTCACGAGATGCTTCTCCATCAGATAGTAGAAGCCGATGACAAACGTGGCGACAAGCCCAAAGATCACTGCGCCGACGCCGGTAATCAGGCCAATGGCAGTGCCGCCCGTCGGTGGTGGCGGGTTGTCGAGCCGGAACTTCAACTGCATCAGAAGCCGATAGCCCGTGCGGGCTAGCAGGCGACTATCGCTTGTGCGCCACTGATCCGCGAGCTCCTGGATGAGACTCGGCGCCTGCGCCGAGAAGGTCCGTGCCTCGGCGGAAATCAAGGGGACGAAAATGAAGCCGAGCAGCACAAGGCCCAACAGGAGCACGACATAGACAGTCAGGATGCCAACGGCGCGCGGCATTCCGCGAGATTCCAGCCGGAGAACCGGGCGTTCGATGACCGTCGCAAACAGAATCGAAAACAGCATCAGGAGCACGATCGTCTGGGTCTGGACGACGAGGTAGAAGATCAGAAGCACGATCAAGAGGGACGCCGGCGTCAAAGACGGGCGCGATCCTGAATCGCCTGTTGGCCCTCCGTTAAGGCCTGCGCCGGTCACCACCGCCTCGTCATTCGCTGGTCGATTCCCTCGTTGTGGGGGACGGAGACATGCGCTCCGCCGAGGTCAGAAGCTGACCGCGCCCTCTGGAAGCATCGACCAATCGACTTCCCAGTATCGGTCATCGTACGGATCGACGCGCTGGGGTGTGACCTGAGAGTTCCAGATCGTCGGAAATGCATACGCGGCGACGCCGTTGATCGTAAACGTTCGGACAGTGCCGCCCGGCTGTGACACCGGGAAGATCTCGCGCGGGGGCCGGGAGATGACCTCGCACTGGAACCAGCCATGCTCCGGACAATGGCCGGCATGTAGCTCCCACGGCAACCCGGAAGTGACCGCGCCGAGCGGGATGATCTGGGTATTGTCCAGTCCACGGCTGCAAACCGGGCAGCGCAGCGGCGTTCTCCGTCTCGACGCCATGCTCATCCTGCTCCTCACGGTACGAAAAGCTTCCGAGACACGACGCAGGCGGTATAGAATTTCGAGACGTGCGCCGCGCCGGTATCGTACCATAGGGTTGGGATGTTTCCGGCTCTGTTGCTGTGACTTCCGAGCACCCGTACAATCCACGTCGGGGGGATTAGAGGTAACGGGCTGATGACAGTGCCCGGAGCCACCAGAACTGGAGGGGACAGTTGGCGCACTCCGAAGTGATCGACAGCCTCATTGCGACCTATCGCAACCTGAACATGAAGATTCGGCCGCTAGGGTCTACGACCGCAAGCGATGGCCAGGCGGCGCTGTCCGCGATCGCCTCGCTCCGCGAATCGGAGATTCGCGCGTCGCAGACAATCAAGCTGATGACGCTCGGCGAGGTCGGCGCAGCGATGGCAATCCCGGAACCGCCACCTTCTGCGAATCCGACCAACATCCGGACTCTCCTGTCGGAGTTCGGCACCGCGCGCGAGGCGATTCTCGCGACCGTTCGCGAGATGCCCGACGAGGCCCTCGCCGCCGAGCGCACGGGCTTCGAGGGCGCAAGCTCAATCAATCAGGTCCTGCAGCAGCTCATTGAGCGCGATCAGAAGCTGATGCAGTCGATCTAGAAATCGCCACAGGATCGCCAGCGCTGGAGGAGCCGCGGCCGGAACGGTCGTTCGGCGACTCGGTATATCTGGCGATGGATGGGGAAGGTGGGGAGACGTGACGCAGGCAAGAGCACGGGCGCACCTGTCGTGGCTCGGGGGGATTCTGGCGGCGCTTGCCCTCGCTCTGATTATCGTCGCCGGATTCGACTCCAGCGGCGCGAGCGGGGCGTGCGCATCCTGGGGGCAATGCTCCGGCTGGAGTTTCCTCGCCCATTCGGCCGGCCCCATCGGGACACTGCATCTCGTGGTCGCGGGCCTGATCGGGCTGGCGACGATCACCTTGCTGGCGATCAGCCGCCTGGTTCGAAATGACACGCGCGTCAACGCGATCGCTCTGGGCGCCACCACGCTCATTCTGATCCAGCTGAGCATGATTTTCGTCCCGGCGAACGGCGCGGCTGCCATCTGGGCTGCATCCATCCATCTCGGCGCAACAGCACTTCTGCTGGCCTGTGCCCTGGCGCTAATCCAACCTCTTGTTGCAGCGAGCGATATCAGCACAATGCCCGCGACCGCGGCCAGGGCGTGGTTTCGCCCGCTTGTCGCGGGCGCCACGGTTGTCTTGTTCGCCGTTCTGGTTTCGGGCGCCTACCTGGCCGCATCGGATGCCAGCAGCGCCTGCGCCAACTGGCCGGCCTGCGGCCTCTCGATGGGCCAACCACTTGTCGGCCAGATTTCAACGCTGGCTGTTCACCAGATTCTCGTTGGCACTGCGATCGCCCTGCTCGCGCTGGTGCTACTCATTGGCGCCCACCTGCGCGTGGCGACCCCGCTCCTGATTGGTCTCGCGGCGGTATTCGCGGTCGAGATACCGATTGGCGCATTGAACGCCTCCGGAGCGCCGCCGGCTGCAATCTCGACGCTGCATTTCGGGGTGGCCGGCATCGCCTGGGCACTGCTCGTCCAGATCCTTCTGCTCACCAGAACTGCGCCATCGGAGGCCGCCGCAGCGCCGGGCGCAGTGCGCGACGTCCTTCGCGATTACTTCCGTGTCACGAAACCCGCCATCATGCTGCTGCTGCTGACGACGACTCTCGGCGCGATGCTGATTGCCGGGGCCGGCTGGCCCCCACTCAGTCTCATCCTCCTCACCTTGCTCGGCGGGGCATTTGCGTCGGGCGGCGCGAGCGCGATGAATTGCTACATCGACCGTGACATTGACGTTGTTATGTCACGCACTCGCAAGCGACCGATCCCGACCGGGCGACTGACTGGCGACCAGGTGTTCATGTTTGCGCTTCTGTTGAGCGCGCTCGCGGTTGTGGTTCTTGCGCTATTCGTCAATCCGCTAGCCGCGTTGCTTGCGCTGGCCGGAAATCTGTTCTACGTGTTGATCTATACCCGCTGGCTGAAGCGTTCGACGCCACAGAACATCGTTATCGGCGGCGCGGCGGGGGCGTTCCCTCCGCTCGTCGGCTGGGCAGCGGTAACAGGCTCGCTGAACCTGACCGCAGTGCTGCTGTTTGCAATCATCTATTACTGGACTCCGCCCCATTTCTGGAGCCTCGCGCTGCTCAAGGCACGCGACTACCAGCGGGCCGGCGTCCCGATGCTGCCGGTGACGCACGGAGATGCGCACACGCGCCGGATGATCCTGCTCTACGCGCTCCAGCTCGTCGCCATCACACTCCTGCTTGTCCCGGCTGGCTATGTTGGCAGTATCTATCTTGTGGCCGCGATCGTGCTCGGTGGCATCTTCCTCAGCTACGCGGCGCGGATGTATGTCGAGGGCACGTCACGTCTGGCCTGGCGGTTGTTCAAGTATTCGAACTACTACCTGGCGGCGCTGTTGCTGGCGATGGTCGTTGACCGCGCGTTGACGCGCTAGCGCCCGAAGCGCCAGACCAGCATCGGGACCAGCATCTCGTCGGCGGTCAGAGATCCGTGGGCGCCCAACGCGGGCGGCTTGTTTTCTCCATGAACGCGATACGGGAATGATGCGTTCGCCCGCGCGAGAAGCAAGAGATCGCCGATGCGACTGATCAGCTCGGGGTGATGCGGGGGAGGCCCGAACAGTCCGTGCAGCATGGCATCGGCGACCGGCACGACTGCGCCGCGTCCGCTGACTGCCGACGCCAGCATTGCCCTTGAGCCAGTCGGGACGGTGAGACCGACGGCACGACGTTCGCCCGTCGGGGGGCCGGCCCATCCTCCGACGACTCGCGCGAGATCAGCCAGCGATATCTGCCGTTCGGGATCGACGGTCGTATGTCCGTGGTCGGCCGTCACGATCACGACAGCATCCTCGCCACGATCCCGAAGCGGGATCAGGACACCGTCGACAAGCGCGCGCTGGAACAACCGGAAGTCAAGCCGGGCGGCGTCGCTCGCGGGTCCCCAGGTATGGGAGAGCATGTCGATCCCGGCCCAATAGCCAAACACGAATCGTCGGCCCGGCCGGCGGACGGCGCTCGACAACCGAGCCGCCATCTCCGCCAACGTTCGATGCCCCAGATATTCCGTATCGCCCGACTGCGCCAGAGTCAACGGACTACGCTCGTACTCCTGGTGAGAGACAACCACCGAGCCAACCCCGACGTCTCGAAGCCGATCGAAGATGGACGGCGTAGCGACCATGGCGCGTGGATCCAGGCGCTTTGAATCGATTGAGCTACCGTCTACCGGCTTGAATCGCACGAGGTTAATGACACGTCCAAGGGCTGGCAGGAAGACGGTGTAGCCGGCCATTCCATGCGAGCCAGGCGACGTTCCATATTGCAGCGACGTCAGCGCCGCAGCAGTGGTTGTCGGAAACACCGAGGTTATCGTCCGTTTGATGACCGGGGGGATGACGTCCACACAGAACGCGTCTCGTTCGAGCGCCGCCGAGCTCAGCCCGTCGACGACGACAAGCACGACAACGCGCGCG
Organism: uncultured Chloroflexota bacterium; assembly: GCA_937870985.1. GTDB lineage: Bacteria > Chloroflexota > Chloroflexia > Thermomicrobiales > CFX8 > JAMLIA01. The sequence goes on along the minus strand of CALMXF010000232.1, from coordinate 2,532 downwards.
TTATCGAGCAGTTCGCGCGGAAGAATGCTCTCATCGAGCGGCGATACGAGGGGGTTGACGCAAACCGGCACACCGAACGCTCGCAGAATGGAAACAGGAAGGTTGGCGATCGAGCCGCCATCGTAGGCGGGAAGCACGGCGTCAGGCCAATCTGTCGCCTGGTGAAACCAGGCGTCGAGTGGCAATGAACCCTGCTCGCGGTGGGCGCCTTCAGTCAGACGCGAGTCCTGTCCTGCTTTGACCAGACTGGCCGCGTGGTCTGCTCGCCACGAACGGGGATCTGGTTGCGAACCCGGTCGCGCTCGGCAGTATGATCACAACCCGGGACCGGACAGCGATACAGCAACGTATAGGTCTGCGTTGACTGGTCCGAGAATCGTGTGGGTTTGCCGACATTCTTGAACAAGGTCATCTCGACGCCGTGATCGGGACAGATCGGCGTCCCCTCCTTCTCGAGCGTCGTCCCACGCATCCAGCGCATCAGCTTGATCACTTGCCTGTCACCCTCCGCCACTCTCCCACCAGCGCAGCAACAACAAGTCGATTATCAACCATCGGGCAGCGCCCGGCAACGTCAAGCGTGATCGTGATACCCTGCGCCAGGCACAACATCGACGGCCAGGGGAGACGGATGGCAACGACCGACGAACGCGACAGCACGGCTGCGCCTGCAGACGAACGCGCCACCGAGCCAGCGGGCATGTTCCAGTCGATCAGCGCATATCCTGGTTTCCGACTGTTGTTCCTTGGGACGATGGCGACGAACTCCGCTTTCTGGATGTACCAGATCGCGATTGGGTGGCTGGCGCTCGATCTGACTAATTCACCGCTGTTCGTCGGCCTTACCGGATTCGCTGGCGGAATACCTCTCCTCCTCTTCGCGCTCCCATCCGGCGTCATCATCGATCGGGTCGACCGCCGCTCAGTCCTGATGGCGGCACAGGTGGGGATCATGATCGTCGCCACCGCATTTGCGGTCATGATCGCCACTGGTATTGCGAACCGCTGGTCGATTCTCGTGCTCGCGTTCCTCTACGGCACCGTGATGTCCTTCGTATTCCCAACGCGGAACGCGATCGTGCCAAACCTTGTGGATCGGCGCGATCTCGTCAACGCAGTCGCCCTCAATGCTGCCGGCCAGAACTCGACGCGTGTCGTCGGGCCGTCGCTCGCCGGGGTGCTCATTGGCATCATCGGCGTCTCCGGCACGTTCGGGGTTGCCGCAGCCATGCAGATTCTGGCGCTGGTCTGGACGGCCAAGCTGCCGAAGATGGCGTCCGATGTTGCCGCACGGACTACCTCGCTACGACGTAACCTCGCAGAGGGCATCCGGGCCGTCACCCAGGATGACTTCCTGAAGGGTCTGATCCTTCTGGCAACGATCGTCACGGTTCTGATCATGCCGTACATCAACCTGATGCCAGTATTCGCCCGCGATGAGATGGGGCTCGGGGCGACCGGTCTGGGAATCCTGATGGCATGCACCGGTCTCGGCAGCGTAGTGGGCGCGCTCGCTGTGGCCCGCTGGCGCAGGCTCGGATTCCTGCCCGGCATCCAGATCTGGAGCGCAGCAGCCTTCGCCGGCCTCGTGCTCGTATTCTCGCTGACATCTTCGCTCCTGCCAGCGGCGGCGCTGTTGTTCGTCGCCGGAGTCGTCAGCGCCGTGTACATGGCGATCAACCAGACCGTGCTCCAGCTGCGGGTGGATGACGCAGTGCGCGGGCGGGTGCTGTCGATCTATCTACTGACGTGGGGGATGTTGCCGCTCGGTCAGCTTCCGCTGGGCGCGATCGCCGATCGCGTTGGCGCGCCGATCGCAACCGCTGGGGCCTGCGTTGCGGCGGTAGTCCTGATCGGGTTCGTCACACTCCGATATCCATCCTTGCGTAACTGACCACACCCAGCAAGTTGCCCGATGATCCGTCGGGTTGCCTCTCCGATAGATCCCATCGCCTGAACACATACGTATATCGGGTATGTGCGCACTATGGTCGCGGCGTGTTCGGTTTCCATGAGGAACACAGAACCTGCCGGAGCGCTCATGAGGCGCGTAGTATTTCGCCGATAGAGACCATTTTCATCTCAGGCGGCTGTTTGTTATAGTCTGCATGGTTTCTGGCCAATTGAGTTGTCTTGTAGATCACGGAGCCGGCGGCGCGTCCTGCATTCCACGTCCGAAAATCGGGAAGATTTCGGACACTTCGGATTGCGCGAACGTCCGACACGCCTGTATCCACGACGTGCTCGAACGAGTGCCCCTTCCGGACGGAGTGCGCCAGCTCCTCGTTCGGGCGGCTTAAGGATTCGGCGGCTACCGGCGCCCTGCCGGGAGACACGCGCGAATGCGCAGCGACCGGCTATGCCGGCCGCCTGATACACATCTGTCGTTGATAAAGTGCCAAAGGGGATGATCACGGATGGAGAACTACTTCCACGAGATCGATGAGTTGCGGGCCGAGGCTCTCGAGGGCCGTCTGGACCGCCGCTCGGTGCTCAAGCGCGGTATCGCGCTCGGCTTGAGCGCGCCGATCA
>CALMXF010000231.1 GCA_937870985.1 uncultured Chloroflexota bacterium | reverse complement strand
CGCTTGACGCCACGATCGAGGGCGCGCGCGCCGAGCGGGACGAGGCGCAGCGCGGCGATGGAGCCCGCAAGCATGCCGAGGGCCGGAGCAGCGACGAGAAACGGGTCGAGCCCGAGCCGGCCCTGTACGGTCTCGGTGATCGGGGCGCCGTAGCGGCGTAGCTGCCAGTAGCCAAGGACTCCCACGAGCAAGAGGGCAAGGTCGATGCTGGCACGCTGGGCAACGCCACGCGTGCCTTCGCGGCCGGCGCTGGACCGGGCCTCGACGAATGTGCGAGCGGTGAGCGTCGCGGGCACGACGAGGGCGACGACGCAGGCTGTGGCCGCCAACCCGGCGAGGATGAATGCGGACGTGGTCAGGCGCGGATCGAGGCGAAGATGGATCGCGGTGAGCGGGCCGGCGACATTGAGCAGACGAAGGGACGCTGCGGCAATGAACGGCCCGGCCACCGCCGCCGGGACCGCCAGCAGCAGCCCCTCCATCAGGGCCATCGTCGCGACCTGCCCGTTGCTGGCGCCACGAGAGCGAAGCAGCGCAGTCTCGACCCGCCGTTGCTCGACCAGCAGGCTAGCGGTGAGAACAAGCGCGTAGCCTGCCAGGATCGCGAGCTGGATCGTGAGAATCATGACTCCGGAGCGGGTGACAAGGAGGGACCGCTCGGCACGGCGGAGGATGTTGCCAAGGTCAGTCTCGACCACGACACGATTGCTGACACCGAGGTCGGACTCAAGACTGCGCTGTAGGCCCTCGACGTTGCGACGAAGACCGACGATCTCATCGACCTGCAGGTTCTCGACGATGGGGTACACGCGCCAGATCACCTCCGAGGAGGAGGGAGTGACCGCCGGAGAGAAGAACGTGGCAGGAGTAACGACGAACGGCCCGTAGGTGGTGAACGACTGGCCGGCATCGACTCCGACGAGTGTCAGCTGGTCGTCCCACCAGTAGGGATCGGTTGTGTCGTTGATGTGGTAGAGACCGACGACGCGCACGGTCGTCTCCACGCCTGCATCGCGACGGTTGGCGAGCGTGACCTCGTTGCCGACGGAAAGGCCGAGAAGCCGGCCGGCCTCGTCGGACAGAACTGCCTCGATTGGGTTGGACATCGTTTGCGGCCAGCGTCCATCAACCATGGTGGCGTGGTTCTCGATGCCGTCGAAGAAGCTGAAGACGGCGAGGTCGCGGACATCCTGCTGGTTGGGCAAGGCGTAGGAATCGGAGACGCCGGTGCGCGCGATCGGGCCGCCTGTGGCCGCAAACGCGCCACTGCCGACGCGAACGACTGCATCGTCAAAGCGCTGCAGGTCGTCGGGGACGATCCGGGCGCTGATCTGCACGTTGGCCGCGGCGACCGGGGCATCGTGAAGCGTGCGATGAAGCCCACTGAGGCTCACTGCCGCCGCATAGATCGGCCCGGAGGAGAGCAGCGTAGTGGCGAGGGTAATGATGAGCAGCGCCGCCGCGAGGATTAGCCAATCCGCGCGCCCACGCTTCAGGATGACGCGCCAGGCGGCGGCAAAGATCGAAAGCATGCCTCTCCTGTCAACCGGTGCGTCACGAACTGCCAGAAGCCATCAGACAGGGCCAGGCATGACGCACACCCGGGACGAGCAAACGATGTTGCCGGACGATGCTAACAGAAGATTCGGAGACCGCCAGCCCCAACCGGGGAGTCGGGGCTAATGACGGCCCACCTGGCCGGCAGTGAGATTGGCGGCGTCTGGCGATGGAGTCGTCTCCCACGACCAGTGGTGGTCGAGACGAAGGAGGCCCCGGCCTGTGTAATCGCCAGGGACAACCCTGGCTTGAGTCTCGCGACGATCCATCACCTCGCGGCCGTCTCGCTGGAGATCGAGCAGCGTCGCGACCAGGCGAACCGAAGCTGTCGTAAGGGGAAGCGCGCGGATTACGAGCTCGGCGACGCGGGTATCCGGCAGGTCGGACGCGCGCTGGCTGGCTTGCCGGGCATACGGCAAGTCCGACGGCAGATCGACACTTGCGCCGAACAGGTGGATGCCGGCGTCGTCGATCAGGTCGAGCTGAAGGCCGAGGCCGGCCGCGCCGCCGCCATTCGGGATGCGCAGCAGCACTTCGACGCGCAGATCCTCTCCGGAGAGCACTTCGTCACAGGGAAACCCGAGGCGGTCGACGGGACGGACGCGGAGGAGGCTGACACGTGGCTCGGTCTCGTGGAGAAGGCGCTGGTAGTGATCGACGATATCCTCGGCGGGTCCGACATCCAGGAGTTGGCCGGCCGACAGCAGGGCAGCGCGGTCGCAGAACGCGCGGACCGCGTTCGCGTCGTGGGAGACGAAGAGAATCGTTGTCCCGCCCGCCTTGAGCTCGTCGAGAGCGCGGTAGCACTTCTGCTGGAAGTTCTGGTCGCCAACAGCAAGCACTTCATCGATGACGAGGATCTCGGGCTCCATGTGGACGGCAATGCCAAAGCCAAGTCGGGCATACATGCCCGACGAGTAGTGTTTCACCGGGGTGTCGATGAAGCGCTCCAGCTCGGCGAATTTGACAATCTGGTCGAAGCGGCGCGCCATCTCCTTACGGCTGAACCCATAGAGGCTGCCATTGAGGAAGACGTTGTCGCGACCGCTCAGCTCCGGGTGAAAGCCCGCGCCGAGCTCGAGCATGGCGTATGAACGGCCATTCACGCGGACGCTGCCGCTGGACGGCTCGAGAATGCGGGTGACGAGCTTGAGGAGGGTGCTCTTGCCAGCGCCGTTGCGACCGACGAGACCAAACGTCTCCCCACGACGCACGGCGAACGTCACGTCGCGTAGCGCCCAGAACTCCTCGGCAGCACCACGCGGGCGAACGAGGCCAACGAACCAGTCCTGGAACGATGCGCGGCGCTCATGGTGCAGGACGAAGCGACGGGAGACATCGCGAAACTCGATTGCCGGATAGTCGGGCTGATTGAGCACGGCCATCAGAGGCGTTCTCCCAGCTGTCGGCTGACCCGGTTGAACAGCAGATAGCCGACGACAACCATCACCAGCGCCGTCACAAACGTGCGGGCCATGAAGAAAGGATCCGGAACGCCACCATAATACAGGACGGTGTGAAGCTCGGCGATGATCGAGGCCATCGGGTTCACTCGATACATCAACGAGACATAATTCGGGGCGACATCTTCAACGCTATAGAAAATTGGCGTCATGAAGAACCAGGCCAACAATCCGACCTCGACGAGGACAGTGGTGTCGCGGAAGTAGATGTGGACGGCTGAGAGGATCAGCACCGCGCCGATGAGGAACGTCATCTGGACGAGGATAATGACCGGAACGTAGAGGATCCATGGGGTGAAGTCCATCCCGGCAACGAGCATGGCAACCAGGATGACCGGCAGGGCAAGGATGTAGTTGGCCATGTTGGAGGCGACGACGGAGATCGGCAGGAGGATGCGCGGGAAATAGACCTTGTTGATCAACGAGGCGTTATCCACCAGCGAGGTCGTGCCGGCCGCAATACTCGTGGATGTCCAGTTCCAGGAAAGCAGGCCGATCAGCACGAAGACAGGGAAATGCGGGATGGTCTCGCCGAGCAGCTTGGTGAAGACAAAGGTGAACACCATCATCATCAGCAGCGGGTTGAGGAGTGACCAGAAGAAGCCAAGCATGGACGACTTGTAGCGGACCTTGAGGTCCTTAGCGACAAGGTTGCCGATGAGGCTTCGGTAGCGGATGATCTCGGCTGTCTGCGATACCACGCTCTGTCGTCCATTCCATTGCAGCCGATGCTACCGCGACGTTGCAGTATGGCCCAGCGGCAGGACGCGCGCCAACCTTCTCGTGGAGGTGGGGACGCGGAACCCGCGCGTGTTATCCTCCGGCGTCGCTGAAACCAGGCGCCGCTCGATGGGCGTCCATCGCCTGCGGACGGCGTCGAGCATCGTGCCGACACCGATCCGAATATCTGTGCTGGAGCCCCGATATGAGTCGCCATTCGACTGCTCTATCCGCCCGACGTACTCCGCGCATTCGGTTGGCTTTCCTCACGGCTCTGACACTCCTACTGGGCGCGTGCGGCGGACATTCCGGCAATCCAACAACTCCCGCGACGGGGTCAACCGGAAGCTCGACTCCAGTCGCAACAACAGCAATCACTACCGCAACGCTGATGACTCCGACCACGGCTACGACAACGGGCGCCGCCGGCCCAACCCTGATGGCGATCGACCCGGCGGCGTTGCAATCCACCATCGACTCGCTCATGGCTGGAGTTTCCGGAGTGACGGCGGTGGAGATAGAGAATCCGGATGGCTCGATGCTGGCAGCCTGGAACGCGGGCGAGCAGATCGAGGCGGCGTCGCTCTACAAGTTGGGGATCATGGTCGAGACATACCGCCAGCGCGATGCCGGGATGCTGACGTTCGACGACCAGATCGTCCTGCAGGACTATCACTTCTCTGAGGGGAGTGATGTCTTTTCAGAAGACGAGGTTGGGATGACGACCGACGTTGGAACCCTCCTCCAAGCAATGATCACCGTATCGAGCAACGTTGCGGCGACTGCGTTGCTGGAGTATGTCGGGACCGACAACGTCAACGCGACGATGGCGTCACTTGGTCTGTCCAGCACAGAGATCCGCTGGTATCCGGGTCCGTCTGGCACAGTCCGGCAACCCGGGACAGACCGGCAATTACTAACGGTGCGGCCGGATGTCCGCGCGAACGCGGCAATGAACGTGACCTCAGCTGCCGACATGGCGTCGCTGTTCCGGATGTTGCTGGCCGGAGAGGTTGTTGACGCGGAGGCGAGTCGCGAGATGCTCGACCTGCTGGCTCGACAGGAGATCAACGATCGGTTACCCGCCTACTTACCGGATGGGACGGTCGTGGCGCACAAGACTGGCAATCTGGACGGGCTGATGCACGACGCAGGCATTATCTACGCGCCGACCGGCCCGGTGATTGTCGTTGTCATGACCGAGGATGTTGACGACGCTGCCTCGACCGACCTGATCGCTCAGATCGGGCTACTGGCGTACGAGACGCATCAATAGAGAACAAGATCAGGGCGCCGGGGGCAGGACAACCTGTTCACGCTCCACGGTCTGGATGACGCCGGCCCGCGCAGGGCCAACAGCAACCGGAGAGAATTCGAAACATGACCGACACCGCGCGAGACCCACGCCAATCGCTGGCCCGATGGGCCGGCGAACCGTACGCATATCTGACGACAACCGGACGACTGACTGGCCAGCCACATCGCATCGAGATCTGGTTCGCCGTGCGCGATGGGCGCGTGTATATCCTTTCCGGAGGTCGCGACCGATCCGACTGGGTGCGAAATCTCCAGGCGAACGCGCGGGTCACCATCGAGCTTGGTGATGAGACGCACGCTGGCGTCGCCCGGATCCTTGAGGCAGGCGCCCCCGACGACCTGCTCGCGCGCGAGCTGCTGGTCAGCAAGTACCGGGAGGGTGACAACCTCGACGACTGGGGCCGCACCTCGCTCGCTTTGACGATCGATATCTGAGCCCGAACCAGAGACACCGCCATCCGCGATCGTCGGAGGCTGCCGGCCAGCGGCGGGGTCAACGCAAGTCACGCATTACAGGGCGCAGGAGGATGGTCCAGAAGCCGGCAAGGATGAGCATGACGCCGGCAACAGCGAACGCGATGGCGGTGCTGGTGAACTGGGCGATTGCGCCCAGGAGCAGAAACCCGATCGGCATCAGGCCATTGACCATCGACTGGGCAGCGACAGCGCGACCCCGGAAGCGATCCTCGGCGAAGGTCTGGACGAGGGTGTCGTTCTGGATGATGTAGAGCATCTGGAACAGGCCAGTGACAAAGAGGCCGGCCATGATCGCCGGCCGGGTATCCGAGAGCGCGACTACGAGCAGGCCAATACCGGATCCGACCGTGCCGACGATGATTGTCGCGCCACGAACGCCACGGCCAGTCAGGGCGCCCGCGACGATCGTGCCAAGCATAGCGCCTGCGCCGCTGACGGCGAAGAGCAGGCCGAGGGTTCCGGCACTGCCGCCGAGAGTGCTACTGGCGATCGCTGGCAAGAGCGCCGTATGGGACATACCAAAGAGATACGGGACCACGTCGTTTGCCAAGGCGGCGCGGAGCATCCGATTTGCCCGGATATATGCGACTGCCTCGCGTAAATCACCAACGACGGATGGACGCGCGGCCGGCTCCAGCGGACCAGTGGCTGTCGAGACGCGGACGGCAGCCGCCATCAGCGGCACCATCAGCACGAGAACGGCAGCCGGACCGTAGAGGCCTATTCCGAGAAGCAGCGCAGCCGCGACCCCGGTCGCGTCGACGAGAAAGCCGACACCAGCCGGGATCGCGACGCGCGAGACGTTGCCAACCATGGCATTGACGGCAATGGCGCTCTGGAGCGCGCGAATCGGAACAAGGCTGGGCAACAGTGACGAGCTGGCCGGGTAGCTGAACGCGCTCGCAACGCCCATGATCACGACGGTCGCCGCGATGGTGGGAACCGTCAACCAGCCAAGCAGCGCGAAAACCCCGAGCACGCCAAGGCCGATACCCTGAATAGAAAGTTGAATGGACAGAATCAGGCGACGGTCGAATCGGTCGACGACGACACCGACGACCGGGCCGAGAATCAGCTGTGGGACCATATTCATGAATGAGATGAGGCCGAGAAGGAAGTCACTGCCGGTAAGATCGTAGACGATGAAGCCCACAAGGGTCGTCTGGAGCGACCGGCCACCCATCGCCAACGCCTGGACCCAGAAGTACCGGCGGTAGGATGGATATTGCCAGGCAGCCAGCGCGGCCGAGCCGCGAATACGGCCGGCGCGCTTGACGATCTGTGGCTCGACTTCATGGTCAGTCTCGAGCACCGGACGGCTACCTCCCCTCACGATGAGCGGTGGAACGATAGCATCCGGCGACGAGAGACAGTGGCTCTTTATCCGATCTTCATCTCGAACGCATCAGGCGACATATTTCCGATCGAATCGCTGGGCGAGGGGGGAACAGGCCAGACAATGCAATTGCGAGTAGATCGAGAGGCGAATGCGCTGGTGGTGACGCCTGATATGGCGGACCAGGAGACACGAAACGCTACGACCGAGGGAACGATCGACGTCGGGGCCGACGGGGCGCTACTCGGGATCGAGATACGGGGATCTGCGATGTGGGCCATCCTGGCCAGGCAGTTCGCCGGGTGGGGCAGCGCGGTCACCGTCGATGAGGGGGCGGCATACGTCTCGCTCATGCCGGGGGACGACCGCAACGCGCGTTCCGCCGAGATCGAGATCGGGGTGGGGCTGGACGAGCAGGGGCATGTGGCGAGACTCAGCGTCCCACGCCGTGGCACGGGGTACGAGATTACCTACCCGAGCGGGAACAGGTGATGGACGATCAGCCGACCCGGCGGGTCGGAGGGCTGGGTTTGCGAACTGTGAGCAGGGGCTAGAGACTCGCCTGGCGACGGGCTTCGTAGAGCAGCACGCCGGCGGCAACGGCGACATTGAGCGAGGTGGCCGTGCCGAGCATCGGGATGCGGGTCGTGAGATCACAACGCGCGACCGTGGCTGCATCGAGACCAGTCGCCTCATTCCCAACGACGATGGCAACAGGCGGATGCAGAGCGGTTGTCCAGACATCACCTGTCGCGTGGGCCGAGGTGGCGACGGTGCGACATCGGCCGGCAACCCACTCGAAGAGCTCGTCGTGCGACCGGGCGACGTGGATCGGGAGCAAGAACATCGTTCCGAGACTGGCGCGGAGGGCGGACGGGTGGGTCGGGTCAGCGCCGCCGAGGACGACCATCGCCCGAGCGCCGGCCGCGTCGGTGGCGCGAGCAATTGTGCCGAGGTTGCCAGGGTCGTGAACGTCATCGGCCACGAGGATGATCGCGTCGCTATCGATTGCGAGCGCGTCGAGGGGCAGCGGCGCCCAGCGGATAACAGCGACAAGGCCGACCGGGTTATCCCGCGCGGAGACACGCTCCATGTCCCGGGTCGGAAGCTCGACCAGCATCGCGCCGCCCTCAACGGCGCGCTGGATGGACTCCCATGCGACTTCGCTGCGGAGTTTGGCGGGATCGACCAGGAGCGCCTCGACCTCATGCCCGCCATCGATCGCCGACAGAACCTGGCGGATACCCTCGACGACGCAGGCGCCCTCCTGCTCCCGCACGCGGCGGTCGCGGAGGGCGCGGACGCGTCGGAGCCAGGCGCGTGGCTGACTCCCAGTGCCACTCATTCCGGCTGGTTGCCGATGCGGTGGAAGACGCGGGCTGTCTGGCGGATACCGTTGACGAAATCCGCGATGCGGACGTTCTCATTCGGCGCGTGCGCCGCGGAATCAGGGTAGCCAATGCCGACGTTGGCCACCGGCACGCCGATGTGGCGGACGAACGAGTCCATCGGACCGGAGCCACCGCTGGTCGGGGAGACGATGGCCGGCCGGTCGTAGACATCCCAGGCGGTCTCGGCGACGAGGGTGACAAACGGATCGTCCGGGTCGACACGCGCCGCGTCGTAGCCGCCATGCTGGATCACCTCGATGTCACCGAATCCCTCGGCAACGAGGTGCGCCTTGAGCTTCTCGATCAGGTCTGCGGCGCTCTGGTTCGGAACGAGGCGGAAGTCCACCTTGGCCATCGCTTCGGCCGGCAGGACAGTCTTCGACCCCGGCCCCTGATAGCCACTGGAGAGACCGGAGATGGTGCAGGTCGGCTCGAAAAGCCCACGACGCTTCAGTTCCAGACCCTCGGCATCGAGCAGGAAGCCGGAGAGCTCGTAGGTGGACTTGAGCCGTTCGGATTCGTCGGGCAGGGCAGCCAGCAGCTCCATATCGCGGGCGCTGGCCTCGCGGACATCGTCGTACCAGCCGGGGATACGAATGCGTTCGTCCTGGCCCTTGAGAGTCGCGAGCGCCCAGGTGAGCCGCCAGGCGGCGTTCGGGAACATCGAGCCACCGAGCCCGGAGTGTGCGTCGCGGTTGGCAGTTCGCGCGCGAAGCTCGACATACAGGTCACCGCGCATGCCGGCGAAGATCTGCGGCCGGTCGTCGTAGTCGACGCCGCCGAACTCCCAGAGGCACCCGTCGGACTTGAACAGGTCGGCGTTTGCGGCAATGAACGGGTCCAGGTTGACGGAGCCGATCTCCTCCTCGCCCTCGATCATGAACTTCACGCCGCAAGGCAGGCTGCCAGTGACGGCGCGAAGCGCGTCGATGGCGGCGAGGCGGCAGATGATGTGGCCCTTGTCGTCACCGACGCCACGGCCCCAGATATGCCCGTCGCGAACCTGGGCGTCGAATGGCTCGGAATCCCACAGCTCGAGCGGCTCGGCCGGCTGGACATCATAGTGGTTGTAGCAGAGGACAGTCTGGTCCGAGTCACCGGCAGCCTCGCCGTAGACAACCGGGTTGCCGTCGGTCGGCATCAGCCGCGCGGCGACGCCGTATTTCTCCAGCAACGCGCGTGTGGCCTCGGCCGTCTCGTCGATCGCGAGCGACTGTGCGGCGACGCTCGGCAGCTTGCAGAGCAGGGCGAGATCGGCGATGTAATCGTCGAGATGCTCCTCGATGTGACGGTCGATCGCGGCCAGGATATCGTCGGTCACCTTGTCTCCTTTTCACTCCGGTACACTGGCGCGGATGGTAGCACGAGTGGGGACGGGGGACGGGGGACGAGGGGGTATTGGTGTACGAGTGCGTGTATCGAACGGTGATTGCGCGGGGGGATGCGGAGCGGGCGCATCATCTGACGGTCGCGGCGATG
>CALMXF010000230.1 GCA_937870985.1 uncultured Chloroflexota bacterium | reverse complement strand
ACTCAGTGAGACAGGTCGAACGCCTCGTGGAGTGCGCGAACGGCGCGGGTGGCTTCCGGCCCGGCGATCGCGCAGGATATGTTGAGCTCGCTCGACCCCTGAGCAATCGCAATGATGTTGATCCGGTTGTCGCCGAGTGTCGAAAATACCCGGCCGGCGACGCCCGGTGTGCCACGCATCCTCTCACCGATAATCGCCACAATCGCCAGATCACGGTCGGCCTCGATCGACTCGACGCGTCCTCGTTCGAGATCAACCGCGAACTCCGCGCGCAACTCACGCTCGACCGCGCCCGCATGATTGTCATCGAGCACGAAGGTCAGCGAGTGCTGCGACGACGCCTGCGAGATCATGTACACGTTGGCGCTCGTCCGGCCGATGGACCGGAAGATTCTCGCGGTCGCGTCGGTGACACTGATCTGGCCACGGCCGGCGACGGTGATTGCGGCGAGGCCGGTAACCGACGCAAGCGCCTTTGCAGACCGCTGACTGCTGTTCTCGCCATTCGGGCCTCCCGGCGCCGCGGGTCCGATCATCGTTCCCGGCTGGTCGGGATTGAAGGTGTTGCGAATCCAGATCGGGATCCCTTTCTCGACGGCCGGGTGCATCGTCTTGGGGTGAATGACCTTTGCGCCGAAATAGGCCAGCTCGGTTGCTTCGGCGTAACTGATCCGGTCGAGCATCCGCGCATCCGGGACGATTCTCGGGTCCGCAGTCAGAACACCATCGACGTCGGTCCAGATCTGGATCTCATCGGCGTCGAGGGCGTAGCCGAGAATGGCGGCCGAGTAATCCGAGCCGCCTCGTCCCAGCGTTGTCGTGATGCCTTGCTCGTCGGCGCCGAAGAAGCCGGTGACGATCGGCATCGTGTGGGATTGGAGGATCGGTTCCAAAGTCGAGCGTGTCCGCTCGGTCGTCCGATCGAGCAACGGTGATGCGCTACCGAACACGCTGTCAGTCACGATCAACCGGTCTGCCGCAACAGCCAGCGCCGGGATCCCACGCTCTTCGAGCGCAGCGGCGATCAGGATGCTGCTCATTCGCTCGCCAAACGACGCGATGCGGTCGCGAGCGCGAGCAGTGCACTCGCGAAGGACGTAGACGGAATACAGAAGACGCGACACCTCGTCCGCATACGCCGCAACGGTGGCCTCGGACTGGCGGCGGCGGTCGGAATCTGTCACCAGATCGAACAGAGCGGCGTAGTGTGGCGCCAGCAGATCGGCCCGGACAGCATCGACCCCTTCGGAGTCGCCATGAGCCGCGGCATCCGCGCGGGAGAGCAGCAGGTTCGTAATCCCACTCATTGCCGAGAACACGCCGACAACCCGGTCATCCTGTTTGTGCTGAGCCGCCAGAATATCGACTGTGTGGGAGATTGCTGCTGCGCTACCTACCGATGTGCCACCGAACTTCAATATTCGCATCGTCGTCCTCGATCGTCGTTTGTCCCTCAGAACGCCACTCACCCCGGCGTGGCCGGGACATCGAATGATTGTGACACGCGCGGGTCATTGGCTGGTACTCGCGACGAGTGCGACAATCGACCGGGATCGAAGGACGCAGGAAGGGAGCGGACCACTATGGCACAGATCGAGATCGACCCCGCCGTCGTCGAGGCGCGCATCATGACGCTCGGCGCCATCGGCGCCTGCTTCGAGACCGGGGTCTGCCGCGCCGCGTTGACACCGGAATGGGTCGAAGCGCAGCAGCTTGTCGAACGGTGGTGCCAGGAGGTGGGGCTGACGACGCGCATGGACGCCGTCGGCAATATCTGGGGACGAATCGAGGGGACCGAGGGTGGCAAGGCAATCGTCTCCGGGTCCCACATCGACTCGCAGATGCCCGGCGGCCGCTACGATGGCGCGCTGGGGATCATCGCTGCGTTGACAGCGGTTGAGGCGTTGCTACGTCAGTTTGGACCACCAAAGCATCCGCTCGAGGTGCTGTCGTTCTGCGAGGAGGAGGGCAGCCGCTTCAATGGCGCTCGCTTCTGGGGCTCGCGAGGTGTTACCGGGGCTATCGCGCCGGGAGACGCAGAGGCGATCGGGAGCTACGACGGTGTTTCGCTGGCCGAGGCAATGCAGTCCGTCGGGCTTGATCCAGCCGATATTCCCTCGGCAGTCCGTCACGATATCGAAGCATTCATCGAGCTGCATATCGAGCAGGGGCCAGTGCTCGAGATCGAGGATCTGCCGGTCGGTGTCGTCAATATTATCAATGGCTCGAAGGGGTATAACGTGACGGTGACCGGCGAGGCGAACCACGCCGGGGCGCGCCCAATGGACACGCGCCGGGACCCGCTGGTCGGGGTCGCGGAAATGATTCTCGCGGTCAACCACAACGCGGTGGCAATGGGCCGGCCGGCCGTCTCAACTGTCGGCAGGGTCGTCGTCGAGCCGAATCTCAGCCCGATCGTCCCCGGCAAGGTGCTGTTCACGATCGACAGCCGGCACAACGACCCGGTGAAAATCGAAGAGCTGGCAGCCGCCCACGAGGCAGCGATCATCAGGATCGCCAACGAGCGCGACCTGGAGATCAGCTGGACGACCAGACCGCCGCTCGCCCCCTGCCCATGCGATCCGGAGATCGTCCGCTGTCTGGAGGAGTCCGCGCGCGAGCAGGGCATCCCGGCGCTGACAATGCCGAGCGGCGCTTTGCATGACACCCAGAGGATGGCAAACGTGGCACGGGTCGCGATGGTGTTTGTCCGCAGCAAGGATGGGCGTAGCCACACGCCCGAGGAGTTCACGTCGATCGAGGACGCGGTCGCCGGCATCCGGGTGCTGGCGGGGGCCATCCATTCACTGGCGTACTGATCGATGCATCGGCCGCGGCGGTGGTGGCTCGGTGTTCTGGCGGCACTCCCGATCCTGGCTCTCGTCGCAGTCACCATCGCTGCTCTCCGTCCGTCTCGCCAGATCGAGCCTCCAGCGCCGATGGCGTCTGTCGAGGCGGCGATCGATATTGCCAGGCAAGCTGAGTCGCCAGTGCCGAGGGCATCGCCAACCGCATCAGCAACCGCCACTCCGACGCCGACCGAACCCCCAACCGCGACCGTCTGCGCAACAAGCTGTCCAACCGCAGGATCGACCGTGCCAACGCTAACTCCGGCGTCACCGACGCCACCGACGCTACCGACGGCGGAGCCAGTGCCAGAACTGCAATCAACGCTGGACGGGACTGTCGCAAGCCTGTGGCGCTGGCGTGCGCAAGCGACGCTCGACGCGATGGACCGCACGTTCGCCGTCTCGGGCAGCAGCCTCTATCGAGAGCGGTATGGCATCGATGCGATGTTCGATGTCGCCTTTCTCTGGCCGATGACCCAGGTGGTCGCCTGTCACATCGACATGGCCCAGGTCCGAGGAACGCTGGTCACGGCCGGCGATGTCCGCCGCATCAGCAAAGCCACCGAGGCGTACTATGACGATACCCGGGAACCACCCGCCTTCTCGTCCTATCTGGCGCCCCCGGTCGGGTGGCTCAGCGACCGCTACTACGATGACAACGTCTGGCTGGGGATCGAGCTGATGCGAACCTGGCAGCTGACAGGTGATCCGCTGGCACTGGCACGAGCAAATGAGATCTTCGACTTCCTCATCACCGGCTGGGACACAGAAGGTCCCGCGCCCGGTGGCATCTTCTGGGTCGAAGGGAACTCCAATTCGGATCGAGGCACGACGACGACCGGGACCGGGGCGCTGCTGGGGCTGATGCTGTATCAGGCGTTGCCACCCGGCCCGCGTGCCACCTACGTCCTCGATTGGGCGACGAAGATGTATGCGTGGGTCTACGAGACGCTTGAGACTAGCGACGGGCTGTTCCGGGACCATGTCCGCCCGGATGGGACGATCGACTATGCGCCGTACAGCTACAACCAGGGGGCGATGATCGGCGCGAATCTCGAGCTCTACAGGCTGACTGGCGATGCGCTCTTCCTCGACCGCGCCGAACGAACAGCCCATGCGACGCTGGAGCTGACGAAAGACCACGAAATCAGCGCACAGGAGATCTCATTCAATGGCATCTTCTTCTGGTTCCTGCTTCAGCTCGATGATGTCCGACCAGCTCCTGAGTACCGCGACCGGCTACTCACGTACGCGGAGCAGCTCTGGGAGGATCAGCGCAACCCCGACACCGGCCTCGCGACGACATCCGCGCCGCTGACGCTTCTCGACCAGGCGGCGATGGTTCGAGTCTTTGCTCTGGCTGCGATGGCGGCCGGCCGCTGACACGACCGGGACCACGGCGCTCGCCTCGATCTCTGCAATACTCGACCGCACGTTGAGAGGGGGTTCCGGTAGATGGTAGCGCCCGATATTCTGCGCGGCAGCCGGGTGCGGCTGGACGCAATCGACCGCGCTGACCTCCCGACAATTGCGCGCTGGTGGGGCGACGGCGCGGCACAGCGACGTTTCGATGCCGTCCCTGCGGTCCCGAAAACCGCCGAGCAGATGGTGTCCTGGCTGGAGGCGGCGAAGGATTCCGCGACAGGTTACCGTTTCGCGATCCGGACAATTCCCGAAGATGTGTTGATCGGCGTCATCGAGATCGACGGTATTCTCTGGAACCAGCGTGTCGGCTGGGTCAGCCTGCTGATCGGCGAAGCGAGCGCCCGCAGGCAGGGATTCGGCCACGAGACGATGGAGCTGGCGCTTCGCTTCGCCTTCCACGAGCTGAACCTTCACCGGCTACAGCTAACAGTCTTCGAGTACAACACGCCGGCGATCGCGCTCTACGATCGCTTGGGATTCGTGCGCGAGGGTCGTTACCGCGAGTTCCTCGAGCGCGATGGGCAACGGTACGACATGCTGCTCTTCGGGTTGTTGAGGGCTGAGTGGGAGAGCACGCGGGGCTGACGACGCCGATCCACGGTGGTTACAGAGCTCCTCGCATTCCTCAGCGCGCTCGCCGATGAGGAGCGGCTGACTGTTGCCGGGATCGTCGCGAGGCGGGAGTCTACTGGCGGGCGGTGGATGAGGGAGCTTGAGTGCTGGCACTTCTGGCGCGCGGCGCGACAGAATCGGCATACTCAGCAGAATGCTCGCCGCGCCTGCGGGGTTCGGCGATTGGACGACGCACGAGAGGAGCGGCCGCGATGGGGCTGATGGACGGCAAGAAGTGCCTGGTCATGGGTATCGCGAACCAGCGCTCGATCGCCTGGGGGATTTCGCAAGCTCTGCATCGTGAGGGGGCTCAGCTGGCGTTCGCCTATGCCGGTGATCGGTTGCGGGACAACGTCCTCAAGCTCGCCAGGACGCTCGAGACCGAGGAGGAGATTCCGGTCGTCTCGTGCGACGTCCAGGATTCGGCCCAGATTGAATCGCTCTTCGCTGACCTCAACCAGCGCTGGGGCGGCCTGGATGTCTTCGTCCACTCGGTCGCCTTCGCGCGCCAGGAGGATCTCGCTGGCGCATATAGCGAGCTGTCGTGGGACGGCTACGCGCTCGCCCAGCACGTCTCGGCGTACTCGCTGATCGAGACGAGCCGCCATGCCCGACCGCTGATGGAAGCGGCCGGCGGCGGCAGCATCATGACGCTCTCCTATCTGGCGGCCGAGCGGGTTGTTGAGAAGTACAACGTCATGGCGGTCGCCAAGGCGGCGCTGGAGTGCAACGTCCGCTACCTGGCCGCCGAGTTCGGGCCGAGCAATATTCGGGTCAACGCGATCTCAGCCGGACCGCTGAAGACGCTGGCTGCCAGCGCAGTCAAGGGAATCAGCACTGCCCGCGACCTGATGGAGGAGCGCGCGCCGCTGCGACGGAACATTACCCAGGACGAGATCGGCAACGTTGGCCTGTTCCTGGCGTCACACCTGTCGTCGTGCATCACCGGCGAGACGATCTACGCCGACAACGGCTTCAACATCCTGGCCATGTAGGCAGCGCGAAACGCTCACGGGGGCCTTACGGCGCGGCCGGCTGCTCGGCAGAGTCTGGCGCGGCG
>CALMXF010000229.1 GCA_937870985.1 uncultured Chloroflexota bacterium | reverse complement strand
GACCGCGCCCACGCCGTCGACCTGGACAAGCTGCTGGCGTTCCTGCGCCCGACGCAGCCGACCGTCTACGACCGGCTGGACCTCGCCGAGGACACGCCGTCGCGCGGGAAGTTTCTGGGGCGGTTGCAGGGCGAGATCGAGCGGCGCGGGGTTATCGACTTGTTGCGCAAGGGCATCGACGACCGCTCGGCGCACATCGACCTGTTCTACGGAACGCCCTCGCCGGGCAATGAGGCGGCGGCTGCGCGCTACGCGGCCAACATCTTCAGCGTCACCCGCCAGCTGCGCTACAGCGCCGACGAGACGCAGCTGGCGCTCGACCTCGTCCTGTTCATCAACGGGCTGCCGGTCGCCACGTTCGAGCTGAAGAACAGCCTCACCAAGCAGACCGTCACCGACGCCGTCGAGCAGTACAAGCGCGACCGCGACCCGCGCGAGCTGCTGTTTCACCTCGGGCGCTGCCTGGCCCACTTCGCGGTAGACGACAGCCAGGTTCAGTTCACGACCGAGCTGCGCGGCGAAAGCTCGTGGTTCCTGCCGTTCGACAAGGGCTACGACGACGGCGCCGGCAACCCGCCGAATCCGAGCGGGCTCAAGACCGACTACCTCTGGCGCGAGATCCTCACCCGCGACGGCCTGACCGACATCATCGAGAACTACGCCCAGATCGTCGCGGAGAAGGACGACCGCTCCCGGCGCAAGTCGCGCAGGCAGATCTTCCCGCGCTACCACCAGCTCGACGTCGTGCGGAAGCTGCTGGCCGATGTGTCGGCGCGGGGAGCGGGGCGGCGCTACCTGATCCAGCACTCGGCCGGCAGCGGCAAGAGCAACTCGATCGCCTGGCTCGTCCATCAGATGGTCGGCCTGCAGCGCGATGGTGGTGAGGTCTTCGACTCCATCATCGTCGTCACCGACCGGCGGGTGCTCGACAAGCAGATCCGCGACACGATCAGGCAGTTCGCGCAGGTTGGCAACACCGTCGGCCACGCCGAACAATCCGGCGATCTGCGCCGCTTCATCAGCAGCGGCAAGAAGATCATCATCACCACGATCCAGAAGTTCCCCTTCATCCTCGACGAGATCGGCGACGAACACAGCGGCCGTCGGTTCGCCATCGTCATCGACGAGGCGCACTCCAGCCAGGGCGGTCGCACAGCAGCCCAGATGCATCGCGCGCTGGCGGGGGTGACCGCTGAGGATGATGACACCTACGAAGACCAGATCAACCGCATCATGGAGACGCGCAAGATGCTGCCGAACGCCAGCTATTTCGCGTTCACGGCAACGCCGAAGAACAAGACACTGGAGATCTTTGGCGAGCGCGACAACGCCAGCGGTATCGTCAAGCCACGTCCGTTCCACAGCTACACGATGAAGCAGGCCATTCAGGAAGGGTTCATCCTCGACGTCCTCAAGAACTACACGCCCGTCCAGAGCTACTATCGCCTGATGAAGACGGTCGAGGACGACCCGGAGTACGACGTTCGCAAGGCGAAGAAGAAGTTACGCCGTTACGTCGAATCGCACGATCGGGCCATCCGCAGCAAGGCCGAGATCATGGTCGACCACTTCCACGAGCAGGTCATCGACCGACGAAAGATCGGCGGAGCGGCTCGGGCAATGGTCGTCACCGGCAGCATCGAGCGGGCAATCGACTACTACATGGCGTTCACCGACTACCTTCGCGAGCGTAAGAGCCCATACCGGGCGATCGTCGCCTTCTCAGGTGAGCCGGAATATCAGGGCGAGAAGGTCACCGAGGCGTCGCTCAACGGGTTCCCGAGTAGCAAGATCGAGGAGCGGATTCGTGAGGATCCGTACCGCTTCCTGATCTGCGCCGACAAGTTCCAGACCGGCTACGACGAGCCGCTGCTGCACACGATGTACGTCGATAAGCCGCTATCCGGTGTCAAGGCGGTCCAGACCCTCTCGCGGCTGAACCGCGCGCACCCGCAGAAGCACGACACGTTCGTGCTGGACTTCCAGAACAACGCCGACATGATTCGCGCCTCGTTC
The DNA here is from genome assembly GCA_937870985.1 of uncultured Chloroflexota bacterium. Classification (GTDB taxonomy): domain Bacteria; phylum Chloroflexota; class Chloroflexia; order Thermomicrobiales; family CFX8; genus JAMLIA01. The sequence continues at coordinate 982 of CALMXF010000229.1, read as the reverse complement.
GAGCCGTACTACCGCACGACGATCCTCAGCGAGGAGACCGACCCGAACAAGCTCCACGACCTCAAGGCCGACCTGGACGGCTATCAGGTCTACGAACAGGGGCAGGTCGACGCGCTGGTCGAGCGCTACCTCGGCGGCGCAGACCGCGACAAGCTCGACCCGATCCTCGACACCTGCGTGGCGACCTACAATGAGGAACTGGACGAGGACGGCCAGGTCGACTTCAAGGCCAAGGCCAAGGCGTTCCCACGGACCTACGAGTTCCTGTCGTCGATCCTGCCCTATTCCAACGTCGGCTGGGAGAAGCTGTCGATCTTCCTGAACTTTCTGACGCCGAAGCTGCCGGCCCCGAAGGAGGACGACCTCTCAAAGGGCATCCTCGAAGCGATCGACATGGACAGCTACCGCGTCGAGGTTCGCTCAGCGCTGGCGATTGCGCTGACCGACGCAGACGGCCCCATTGGGCCAGTGCCGATGTCAGTGGGCGGTTATGTTCCCGAGCCGGAGATTGAGCCGCTCAGCAGCATCATCAAGACGTTCAACGACCTGTTCGGCAATATCGAATGGCACGACGACGACAAGATTCGCTACCTGATCGCCGAGGAGATCCCGCGCAAGGTCGCCGCCAATCGAGCGTATCAAAACGCAATAAGAAACTCCGACAAGCAGAACGCAGAGATTGAGCACGAGAAGGCGCTAAAGGGCGTTATCACTGACCTGATGTCAGATCATCTCGAACTGTTCAAGCAGTTTCAGGACAATCAGGCGTTCCGCAAGTGGCTCAGGGACACCGTCTTCGCCGCGACATATACCGGGCCGCCATCCTAGAGGCCGACGCCTGCATCGCGACCCGCCGACGGATACGGCTCACCTGAGCTGGCTCGTCGATATCCTGCGGGACAGCGACTGGCCCCGCGTAGGCCCTCTCCAGGGCGCCGGCCAGGCCAGAGGCGCTGTCCCTACGGGCCGGTTGCTCGCTCGT
>CALMXF010000228.1 GCA_937870985.1 uncultured Chloroflexota bacterium | reverse complement strand
GGGGTCGGCTGCTGGCGCGGGCGAACTCGCCGGCCGATCTGCGAGCGATCCTGGAGCAGAAGAAGGCGCTGGGCGGGCCGCAGCACGGGGTGTTCTACCTGCAGGAGTATGTCGTGAAGCCGGGGCGCGACCTGCGCGTGTTCTACGTCGGCGGCGAGGTGATCGCGGCGTCGTATCGCAACTCCGCGCACTGGATCACCAACGTCGCCCGTGGCGCTGTCTCGACGACATGCCCGATCACCGACGAGATCGTCGCAGTGACGCGGCTGGCGGCGAGGGCCGTCGGAGCGGAGATCGCCGGGGTCGATCTTGTCGAGACCCCGGATGGATTGAAGGTCATCGAGATCAACGGCGGGGCCGAGTTCAAAGGGCTGCGCGGGACGACCGATGTCCCGATCGCGCGGGTCATCGTCGAGCACGCGATCTCGCGCGCAGCCGTCGGCTGATAGAGAGATCCCGAAAAGGGTTGGGGAAGAGGAATCATGGCAGGGTTGAAGGCCAGCATCGTCGGCGGTTCGGGATATGCAGGGGGCGAGCTGCTCCGGCTGCTGCTCGGTCACCCCGAGGTCGAGGTTGCCCAGGTGACATCGCGCTCGCTGGCCGGCAAGCTGGTGACGACGTCGCACCCGAATCTGCGCAAGCGAACGACGCTGAAATACAGCATGCCGGCGGCGCTGGAGTCGTGCGACGTCCTGTTCATCTGTGTGCCGCACGGCGCGTCGTCGCCGAACGTGAGCGAATATCTGGATAAGGCCGGCGTCATCATCGACCTGAGCGCCGACTTCCGGTTGCGCGACGCTACCGACTACAAGACCTGGTATGGCTGGGAGCATCCACGGCCAGAGCTGATCCCGACAACGGTCTACGGCCTGCCGGAGCTGCACCGCGAGGAGATCCGCCAGGCGAATTACATCGCCAGCCCTGGTTGTAACGCGACGGCCAGCATCCTGGCGCTCTATCCGCTGGCGGCCAGCGGGCTGCTCGACCCGACGATGCCGATTGTTGTCGAGGCCAAGTCAGGGTCGTCCGGCTCGGGCGTCGAGTCGGGGCCGGCCAGCCACCACCCGGAGCGCAGCGGAGTGATGCGCTCGTTCAAGCCAACCGGCCACCGGCACTCAGCCGAGGTGATCCAGGAGCTGTCGGTCAACGGCTTCTGCCCGAAGGTCAGCTTCACCGCGACCTCGGTCGAGGCAGTCCGCGGCATCCTGGCGACGGCGCATGCCTTCACAAAGGAACCGGTGACGGACAAGGATCTCTGGAAGATCTACCGTGGCGTCTATGGCAGCGAGCCGTTTGTCCGGATCGTCAAGGAGACGCACGGTATCCATCGCACGCCAGAGCCGAAGATCCTGTCGGGAACGAACTTCTGCGATGTCGGCTTCGATGTCGATCCGCACGGCAACCGGGTGGTCGTCACGGCTGCGATCGACAATCTGATGAAGGGCGCGGCCGGCCAGGCGCTGCAGGCGATGAACATCCGCATGGGCTTCGAGGAGACGCTCGGCCTGGAATTCATGGGTCTGCACCCAGTCTGATCGACGAACGATACTGTCTCCCCTTTTCTTCGCAGGGGAGAGACGAGGGGAAGGTGAGACAGGAATATGCTCGTCATCAAGCTCGGCGGCAGCGCCGGGATCGATTCATCCATGACGCTCGACGATCTGGCCACGCTCTGGCCTGGCGAGCGCATCGTGTTCGTCCACGGCGCGAACGCCGCGCTGGACGCCTTTCAGCGCCAGGTCGGCCACGAGCCCCGGTTGGTGACCTCGTCCACCGGCCAGGTTAGCCGCTTCACCGATCCGGAGACGATGGACGATTTTCTGGCGATTTACGCCGGCCGGACGAATAAACGTCTCGTCGAGGGGCTGCAGATGCGCGGCATCAACGCCGTCGGGCTGACGGCGCTGGATGGCGGCATCGCCCGCGGACCGCGCAAGGACGCGATCCGTATCGTCGAGGACGGCAAGCCGAAGATCCTGCGCGGCGACTACGCCGGCAGCATCAAACAGATCGATACACGACTGATCGACCTGCTGCTGGACAACGGCTACCTGCCGGTGCTGACACCGCCGGCTGTCAGCCTGAACGGCGAGGCGATCAACGTCGATGGCGACAAGCTCTCGCTGCGCCTGGCCGAGGCGTTGCAGGCCGACGCGATGGTCCTGCTTTCGAACACGGCCGGCCTGCTGGCGAATCTCGACGACCCGGACTCGCTCATTCGCGAGATCGACGTCGCCAACCCGGCCAGCGTCGAGGCAGCGATGACGGCGGCCGGCGGGCGAATGAAGAAGAAGGTCCAGGCCGGCATCGACGCCGTTGCAGCTGGCATCGGCCGCGTTGTCTTTGCCGACGCTCGCGTCGAGCGGCCCGTCAGCCGGGCGCTGGCCGGCGAGGGAACGGTTGTGGGGTAGGAGTAGGAACCCCTCCCCCAACCCCCTCCCCTGTGAAGGGAGGGGAGATGGAGCTTAGTGCTGCGGAAGACTACGTCACGATGCCTCCCCCGTGGAGACGGGAGAGACGAGAAGAGCGGGTCGTGAACTGGACAGCAGGTCTCGTCTCTTCGTCCCCCTCCCCTCGAAGGGGAGGGGCGAGGGGAGGGGTCATCCCTTTCACTATAAGGAGCAACCATGACGATTACGACGGACATCATCAATGCTGACCGGACGCTCCAGCCGCCGCTGTATGCCAAGCGCGAGGTCGTGCTGGCGCGGGGCGAGGGGGCGACGCTGTGGGACAGCGAGGGCAACGCCTTTATCGACATGATGAGCAACTACGGGGTGAACGTGCTGGGACACGCCCACCCGGCTGTGACCGAGGCGATCGCCCGGCAGGCGGGGCTGCTCGTGAGTTGCCACCAGTCGTTCGTCAGCGACATTCGGGCGCAGTTTCTGGAGACGTTGATTGGGCTCGCGCCCGACGGAATGACGCGGGCGTTTCTGTCGAACTCGGGAACCGAGGCGATCGAGGCGGCGCTGAAGTTCGCCCGCGTCGCGACCGGGCGAGACGGCATCGTCGCCACGCGGGGTGGCTATCACGGCCGGACGATCGGCGCGCTGGCGGCAACTGCGGAGAAGAAGTATCGGGAGCCGTTCGCGTCGGTTCTTGCGCCGGCGACCCACGTGCCGTTCAACAATCTCGACGCGCTGGAGGCAGCGGTCAACAGCACGACGGCGGCGGTGATCCTCGAGCCGATCCAGGGCGAGGGCGGCATCGTTGTTCCGGACGATGACTACCTCGCCGGCGCGCGCCATATCGCCAGCGCGGCCGGCGCGATGCTCATCCTCGACGAGGTGCAGACGGCGTTTCGGACCGGGACATTCTTCGCCTGCGAGCCCAGTGGGATCGTGCCGGACCTCCTCTGCACCGCCAAGGGGCTGGCGAACGGTGTCCCGATCGGCGCGACGTTGATGACCGAGGAGGTTGCTGGCGTTCTCGGCGGCGGTGTCCATGGATCGACGTTCGGTGGCAACCCGCTGGCCTGCGCGGCCGGCCTGGCGACGATCGATGCGATCCGCTCCGAGGGGCTGCTGGAACGCAGCGTCGCGCTCGGCGAGACGCCGGGGCATATCTACGGTCGCAACACGAAT
>CALMXF010000227.1 GCA_937870985.1 uncultured Chloroflexota bacterium | reverse complement strand
TCGACCGTCCGCCGGACGACGCCATCGTCGCCGGCCTCGACTGTTCGCGGACGAATCAGCATCAGCACCACGGTCGTAATCGCCAGGATGATCGCGATGACAACGATCACCGCCGATACGAGCCATCCCGGCGCGCTCGCGGCCAGCAGCGGAGCCCCGATCCCGTTCAGTGTTGTCACCTACCCCCCAACAACGACAGGTCGAACAATCAACGTTCCCCCGATCGTACACGTTCGGCGAATGCGTGTGTCGAACGACGGCTGGCCTGCTTCTTGCGATCCACCCTGCGATGTCCCGTGGTGGGGGCCGGACGTCGCTGTTCCATGTGATGGAGCAGATGACACAGTAGTCGTTCCGTTACGTGAAAAGTGACACTACTATCGCGTCGCACATCTTGATTGTCGATGATGACCCAACGATCCGGTCCGCCCTCGAGGCGCTACTGGAGGACGAAGGGTTCGCGCCACAGACCGCTTCGAACGGCCAGGAGGCGCTCCGCATGGTCCACGATAACCCGCCATCGCTGATCCTGATGGATCTGATGATGCCGGTGATGAATGGGATTGACGCCGTGCGCGAGCTGAAAGCCGACCCGCGGACATCCGCCATCCCGGTGATCGCGATGTCGGCCGGCTTCATCCTCCTCGAGACGATCGCGGACCTTCTGTCCGACGGCATTATCGAGAAGCCATTCGATATCGACACATTGATCATCAGCATCAACGCCGCGCTTCATCTCGCTGGCGACAATCCGGCTGGGTCAGCTAGCCCCGCCTGATGTTGCCCGGCAGCGCTCGTTCTCCCGACTGACTGCCAGTCAACTCCCCCCGTTCCACGATCCCCAGACACTGCCCGATGTGGATAACCTGATGCCGGAATGTGGATGACTGTGGACAATACCGTCAATCGCTGTGTACGTACAGGGGGTTGGCGTTGATAGTTGCCGGGGGCAATGGTGGACAAACGGGCCGGCTCTGCGGATGGCCGGCCGGTGACAGATCAGTCACTGCCGCCGGCTGGGGAGATGTGGACGAGTTCTCCGACGGGCTGTCCCGCCTGTTTCAGCCGTCCCGGTGCGGCTCCCGGCAGTTATCCACACAATCCACAACCCCTACTGATAACGACTATAACCTCATACAACGATGAGGATATATGTCCACTGAGCATGTCAGTCATCAGTTGCCATCTGCACCTGAACCTGGCCGGCCTGGCTCTCCGTCCTCCCATGAGCCTTGCGACGATTCCGCGCGGTGTCGGGGATCAGGAAGACAACCGGGATAATCAACAGGATCAGGAACGATAGCGCGGTGAAGATCACCTCCAGCCCGCGACCCTGGTCATCGAAGTGAGCCAGGGCAAGAACGATCGCGGCTGTGCCAAGGACGCCACCACTGGAGCGGAACATGCCACGCAAGCCCGTGATCCGCGCAACCGCGTCGGGCATCAGATCGAGGGCGGCGTTGTTCGCGGCAGGACCGCCGATGCCGACGCCCAGACCGGTGATCGCGATCGTGATCGAGAGGAACACCAGGTTGCTGACGTGGTAGCCGAAGATCGTCGGGTCGTGAATCCCTCGGCCGGTCACGAACAGACCGATACTGATCAGGGTGATGCCGAGGATCATCGGGATGCGATAGCCGAAGCGGATGAGCAGGAATGACGAGATCGCTGACAGGCTGATCATCGCGATTGCTCGCGGGGTCAGGATGAATCCGGCCTGGCTGGCCGTCATACCGTATTCGAGGGTTGCGTAGAGTGGGATGAAGCTGAAGAAGCCGAACACCAGTCCGCCATAGAGAAAGTTGTAGAGGTTCGCGGCGACGAAGGCGCGCTGCTTCAGCAGCCGCAGGTCGATCATCGGATCTTTGGTTCGCGCTTCGTGACGGACGAACAGAACCAGCGCGACGATGCCAGCCACCATCCACGCCGCAACTTGCCACTCGAAGCTGACGTTGGTGCCCCAGACGCTCATGCCGTACATCAGGGCTACCACGCCTGTGGCGAATGCGCCCGCGCCGATGAGGTCGATGCTGCGCCGGCCAGTGATCCGCCCGCCGGCCGGCAGGAAGACGATGCCGGTGGCAAACAGAACGACGCCGATTGGCACGTTCACCGAGAAGATCGAGCGCCAGCCGAAGTTGTCGATCATCCAGCCCCCGACGTTCGGCCCGATAATGCCGCCCAGCGGGAAGACGCTGGTGAACAGCCCGATCGCCGTGCCGCGATGTCTGGGGCTGAAGACGTCGCTGACGATGCCGGCCGCCGAGGGCAGAAACGCCCCGCCCCCGACTGCCTGCAGCACACGAAACAGGATCAGCAGCTGGACGGTCGGCGCGATCGCACAGAGCAGCGAGCTGGCGGTAAACAGAACGACACAACCGAGGAACAGCCGCTTGCGCCCGAAATCATCGCTCAGCTTGCCGGCCATTGGCATCATCACCGTCTGGGTCAGGCTGTAGCCAGTGATGACCCAGGAGATCCAGATCAGGTTTGTGTTCAGCCCCTTCATCATGTTCGGCAGGGCGACGGCGACGATTGTGGAGTCGATACTGGACATCAGCAGCGCGAGCGAGACAATGGCGAAGATGAGGATCGAGCGTGGACTGACCGACTCCTCACTGGCGCTGCCCTCCGCCGATGTCGATCCTGCCTCTTGTGTCGCTCGTCCCATTCCGTCGTGCTCCAAACCAGGCGATGCGAAATAATGCCGAACTAGTGTGCGCCCGAGTACCATTCACTGTCAATATACTATCGGCGAGAAGGAGGGCCAGAGCATGCCAACTGACCGGCTGACCGAAAGCCTGCTGATGTTCTGGCGCGAGCTGCATCTGCTATCGAATCCCGTCGAGCAGGGGGAAATCACCGCCCAGCAATACTGGCTGCTGCGCCAGCTGAATCTGCGCGGCCGATCGAGCATCGGCGAGCTCGCGACCGCCCTGGGCATCTCACAAAGCTCGACAACGACCGCCTGCAAGCGGCTGGAACGCGACGCTCTGGTCCTTCGTGAGCGCTGCGCCGACGACGAGCGGATCGTTCGCGTCAGCCTCACGGAGACGGGCAAGGCGCAGGTCGAACAGTGGCGTCTACGCCGTCGCGAGATGCTTGCCCATTTCCTCGAGCCACTCGCACAAACCGAGCGCGACGAGCTGCAGCGCGTGATCGATCACGTCCTGGACGCCGCAGGAGTAACCGGACCACGCCGGCCAGTCGAACACTGACCGATTTCTCCGTCGCTCGACCCTGTATGATTGCGAAGATGTGTCGCTTTCTGATTACTGGATGGAGCCCGCGATGCACTATCAGATTACGCGCGACAGCCTCGAGCCGCGACAGGTCGGCAGCCCCGGCGTCGTTGCCCGCTTTATGAATGCCGACGAGCACGGGCTGGAGACGATCTCGCTGATGCTCGGCGAGATCCAGCCGGGCGATGGCCCACGCTTGCACCGCCACGACTACGAGGAGGTCTTCGTCATTGCCGAGGGACGTGGCACGTTCGTCATTGGCGGCGAGACGGTCGAGGCCGGACCCGGCGAGATTGTCCTCGTTCCGGCGGGGATACCCCATCGCTTCAGCAATGCCGGCGACAGCCTGCTACGGGTAACGAGTGTCCACGGCGCTGCGAAGGTCGCGATCGAGTGGCTGGAACCGGCCTGAGGACAGCCCCTGTTCGGGTATGCTATGTCAGATCGATGCGCCGATCGCTCGTTGTGCAGGAACAGGGGTGGCAGGTCGATGGATAGTCGCTTGGAAGAGCTCGCGCGGAAATCGGGCAAGGTGACGTTCTACGATCCGGACGCGAATATCGGCTTCATCCTGCCCGACGATGGCTCGGCGGATGTCAGCTTTGCGGTTCGTCCCTACGACGATCCGGTCGTGGCGGGCGACTACGTCTACTACGAGCTCCAGCCATCGTTACAGGTCACACGGGGCGGTAAGCACGCGATCCACGTCCGCAAGGTCACCCAGATGGAGCGGGCGGCGAACTGGCAGGAAGTGGATCGCACTCCACACGCGTAGCGAATACTCGATTGATAGCAGGACGCCTCCTGCCGCCAACCCCCCTGCCCAGGATCGAGCAAGGGGGTCGTTCCTGTCCGGTCGTCACCCCCAGACGACATCGCGGTCGAGCGGCCAGATCGGGCGAGCAACGCGCTGGAACGGGAGCGCGTCGAGATTCGACGTCGTCGATCCACCTGTGTCGCAGCGGATGATCTCGCCAGCGATGTCGACGAAGCCGGCCCGGAAGTGCTGCTGCGACTTAAGCGCGACGATGTCGTAGCGCCGCGCGTCGATGCCGTGCAGCAGGAACACCTCGGCGTCGAGCGTCTGCGTCCGGATGGTCGAGACGAGCACGTCGACGTTGCCGATCACCAGCCGCGCCATTGGCCCAAGGTCGACCTGACTACCGGCGCCCATCGGTGTCGTATAGACGAACCGGCCGTCGGTCAGACACTTCACATAGGCGCGTGTCTCGATCGGGGCGCCATGCAGATCGTCGCTCTTCCCGCCGAGCCGGATGTCGATCTCCGCGCCAACCCCAGCCTCGTGCGCCTGCTGCGCGACCTCAGGATCGGCGATGAAGCCGAAGGCCGCGCGTTCCGGGTTGGCCGCCAGGAGCGCTCGCAGCAGCTGTGTGCCGTCGCCCGGAGCGCCACCGCCGGG
>CALMXF010000226.1 GCA_937870985.1 uncultured Chloroflexota bacterium | reverse complement strand
GGGGGTGGCACAATATATGCGTTATACCGTGCTGGCGCGATGATACTGCCCCAACGCCGCTGGCTCGGGTTGTTAGAGCGAGCGTTCCGGCTGCATCCGCGCGAGACGATCTGGCTGCCGGCCAACGAGACTTTATCTTCCTCCACCCATCTCTCCTCGACGAACGGCGGCTCGGGTTCGCGTCCTGTGGTCGCCGTGGCAAGGCACTCGAGAAGAACGAGGTGAAAACCGATGGCAATCAAACGGTTCGGGCTGGGGGTGCTGGCCGGCATCCTCGCATGCGTTGTGGCGGTTCCGATCGCCCAGCAACGTCGCGCTCGTCGCATTCGCCCCGTCATCTCACTCCTGACGATCGTCTTTCGGTTGATTCCAGGATTCGGGACTCTCGCCATGCGGCCGGCGAACAGGCTGCTCTACGAGTTCGTGAACCGGCGCGGAGTCGCGGAAACCGTCTCGGTCATGAACTATGGATACGCGCCGGCCGGCGCGACGAACAGCCTCACGCTGCCCCCTGGCAAGGAGCAGGAACGGTGGGGATACCAGATGTACCGCGTCGTCGCGGGCGCTGTTGACCTCGCAGGGAAAGACGTCCTTGAGGTTGGCTGCGGGCGCGGCGGCGGCGCGGCTTTCGTGCTCACGTCGATGGCGCCGCGCAGCGTCACCGGGGTCGACTTCGCGGATCGTGCGATCGCCCACTGTATCGCAAACCATCACGACGCACGGATGCGGTTTATTCAGGGCGACGCCGAGCAGCTCCCGTTCCCCGGATCATCCTTCGACGCGGTAATCAACATAGAGTCGTCACACGCCTACCCCGACTTTGACAGGTTCCTGAGCGAGACGCATCGCGTCCTTCGCCCTTCCGGCTATCTACTGTTCGCGGACTTTCGCAAGGCGGACCAGTTAGCCGACCTCTATCGCCAGCTCGACAGTGCCGGCTTCATCATCGTCGACGAAGAGCAAATAACGGAGAATGTCGTGCGCTCTCTGGAGGACAACTCGCGGAGAATGCAAGAGATCGTCGAGCGACATTCGCCAAGGCTGCTGCGCGGGCCCACGCGGGAGTTCATGGCTCTCGAAGGAACCATGATGAACAGCGGATTCCGGAGTGGCGATCTCGCATACCTCCGGCTCGTCCTGCAACGAGCACCGTCGCCAGCCGCGCGTCAGTCTTCGGGCGTCTCCTCGGCGAACTTCGGATAGGAGCCGAAGACCTTGAAGATATCGGTTTTGGCCCGCATCCGCTCCAGCGCCGAGGCAATCTGCGGATCGAGCCGGTGGCCCTCGATGTCGATCAGGAAGTAGTACTCGCCGAGCACGTTCTTGGCCGGCCGGCTCTCCAGACGAGTCATCTGGATCGAATCTGCGGCCAACTCCTCCAGCACGGCAAAGAGCGAGCCCGGCACGTTGCTGCGCACCGCAATGGTCAATGAGGTCTTGTCCTTGCCCGTCTGCGGATGGTCGCGCTCGGCGAGGGCGACAAAGCGTGTGACGTTCTGATGGTTGTCCTCAATATTTCGAGCCAGGATCTCCGCGCCATACGTCTCGGCGGCGCGGGCCGGACCGATCGCTGCGACGGTCGGGTCGCCCCGCTTGACAACTTCCTCGACCGCGCCGGCTGTCGAGAGCGCCGCGGTCTGGTGGGAGTTTGGAAGCACACGCTCCAGGAATCGGCGGCACTGGCCGAGCGCCTGAGGGTGGCTGTGAACCGTCTTGATCCCGGTGATCTCCGCCCCCGGAACCGTCACCAGGCAGTGACGGACCGGGATGACGACCTCCCGACAGATCTGCAGCGCTGTCTCGTGGATCAACAGGTCGAGCGTCCCAGATACGGAACCTTCGATTGAGTTCTCTACCGGCAATACAGCTACATCGGCAACATCCGCCTCGACTGCCGAGATCAGGGCCGGAAACGACGCAAATGGAATCAGCGTGTCGCCCTCACCGGCAACACGCATTGCCGCTTCCTCGCTGAACGTCCCCACCGGTCCGAGAAACGCTATCCGCATCCTGCTCCGCCTCCGCTCCGCTGCCAATTACCGTGAACGGTGCGAGTATACGCGGCGCGAGGCTTACGCGACGCGCCCTGACGCCGAGAGGAGACGGCCATGACTCGGGATGACGCCCACAATTGGACAGGCACGCGTCTGACATCTGCGATCGGCGCTCTCTACGGAGGGTCGAAGCCTGATGCGCCGTTCGGCGCGGTGATCGATACGAGCGTCTGGCAACATCTCCGGCCGGCGATTGTCGAGCGTGGCTGGCAGCAACACGTGATCACGGCGGTCAAGCTGGCCCACACGCTGATCTTCTTGATTCTGTCCAGCCTGATTGTCTGGTTCGCGTGGTCGGGTCTGCGCGGACGCTGGTCGCGCCGGATGGGGCTGGCGCTGGCGTCAGTCGGCGTCGAGGCGGTGGTGATCACTACCAACGGCGGCCGTTGCCCGCTCACGGGCATCGTCGAGGACCTGGGGGCAGAGCGCGGAACCGTCTCGGACATCTTCCTGCCGCGCTGGGCGGCCCGTCGTATCCCGCACATCTCCAGCAGCCTCGTTCTTCTCGGCTTGCTCGGGCTGGCAGCCCACCGGCTGGCTCGACGCTAACCCGCCATGCGGCGAATTACGTCGATCGCAATCGGTGGGACGAGGCGTTGCTCGTCCCGCGCAGACTGCTGAATCGCCCGGACGACGTCCATGCCCTGCGCGACGCGACCGAACGCCGCGAAGCCCTGACCATCGGGATTTCGCATTCCGCCGAAGTCGAGTGACGGCCAGTCCCCGATGCAGATGAAGATCTCCGAGTGTGCGCTGTCCGGCGCAAAGCGGGACATCGAGAGCGTGCCGTCCAGATGTTGGAGGCCAGTGGCGCTCGTGCGCTCCAGCGGAATTGGCGGGAAGCGCTCGCTTTCGCGCTCCGGGTTGATGCCACCCTGGATCACCTCGATACGGATCTCGGTGTCGGGCTGGTTATCCGGCACAACCGTGCGATACCAGCGGCCATGCTCGTAGAAGCCGGCATCGAGGTATCGCAGGAAGTTCGTGGCGGTAATCGGCGCGCGGTCCTCGAAGATCTCGGCCACGATCTCCCCAAGCGCCGTCTCGATCACAACGCGCGTATTCCCCATGCCATCTCCTTTCAAGGCTCTGAGACGCCGACCCCATCATTGTGGCCCACGGCGTCACTGGCGACACGAGGCGCCAATGGATTATCGCGATCGGGGCCAACCAAGTCAGTCGACTATACTTGAGCGTTATGGTGACGAGCGGACAACGACAGCAACAGAGACCGCAGAGCGAGGCCGCCGCATGGCGCGTCTTCGCCGCTGTGCCGGTCAGCGACGATGTTCGCGAGCTCATGCGTCGCGCTGAAGAGACGCTAGCGCCCCGTGGCTGGCCGATGAAGTGGGTGAAGCCGGAGCTGGCCCACCTGACCCTGAAGTTCTACGGCAATATCTCCACCGACCGACTATCCGATCTCTCGATGCGCCTGGCAACCGTTGCCGCAGGCGCCGGGGCGTTGCGCATACGCACGACCACCGCCGGCGCGTTCCC
>CALMXF010000225.1 GCA_937870985.1 uncultured Chloroflexota bacterium | reverse complement strand
GCCGCACGACGAACTTGCCGCTGTACTCCTCGGGGTAGGAGGGCAGGGGGATATCCTCGTCGTCCTCATACTCGGTGCGAATCCAGAGCCTGCGAATCTCGTCGGCCATCGGCCCGACATCGTCGATGCGCTCGACGTGCGTCGTGCAGCCCGACAGGTCGGGGAACGTGACGACGTAACCGCCCGTGTCCGGCGCGGCGATCACGTTGAACGGGTACTCTAGCTTCAGGTACTCGTCGAGTGATGGGCGTTTCGTTATGACCATCTCAATCGTCCAATCCAAGGATGTCGCAGATCTGATCGAGCTGATAGTCGGGGACCATCTGTCCACCGCGTTTCGACAACACGATCGTCCTGTAGCCCGGTTTCTTGAAGGTCACGTGGCTGCTCGCTTCGTTCCGCAATTGCCAACCCTCAAGCTCCAGAAACGTCCGGATATCGCGGTAGCGCATCTCGGCCGGCCGAGCCACGATCTGTGCTCGCAGCTTCTCGTAGCGACTCATGGCGGCACACAGGATCTGGCAGATCGCTGATCACATAGTATCATATACGATACTAACTCGGCACGTCCGACCGAACAGTATCCGGGCCTTGCTTCGTCTGTCACGTCTTCGCCCAGCCGCGTAGCAGTGCCTCGAGCTGGGCGTGGGCGTCCAGAACGGTGCTGCACGATTCCCAGTCGACGCGCTCGATCTTGTCGTTCCGCACGGAGAACGGATGCGCCTCGCGCACCTCGCGAATGCGCTGCTCCGCCTCCGCCTCCTGCTTGAGCGCGACCTTGACCCAGACGTCCTCAAGTGTGTCCGGCAACTGGCCGAACAGATCGGTGATCGCCTCCAGGCGCGAGGACAGCAGCTGGTGGACGCGGTCTTCGACGGAGCCGCGGTAACGCATGTTGTAGACGTAGACCTCGTCGCGGACCTGGCCGATGCGCTGGATGCGACCCTTGCGCTGCTCCAGACGGGTCGGGTTCCAGGGCAGGTCGAGATTGATCAGCGTGCCGAGCCGCTGGAGGTTCAGGCCCTCCGAAGCGGCGTCGGTGCCGATCAGCAGGCGCAGCTCCCCGGCGCGGACCGACTCCTTGAGGGTGTCGCGCTCGATGCGGGTGAACGCGCCGCCGCGGTAGATC
>CALMXF010000224.1 GCA_937870985.1 uncultured Chloroflexota bacterium | reverse complement strand
TTCACGTCGTCGTAGCAGGCGGGTGGCGCGTCAGCGCCCAGCGTCTGCTTCCTCCGGACGGCGAACGCATCCTCCGAAGGGGGCGCCTTCTCCAGGGCGAGCGATCCGGCCGTCGTGGCCATGCGATCGCGGGTGGAGCGGCCGGCCGCGAGGGCGAAAACACGACGATCGGCGCGATCCTGATCGGCGAGCCGGTGGATCAGTTGACGCTCGCCCGGTCCGCAATCGCCGCCCACGATGCGCTTGCTCGGTGTGTGGTGCCGGCTCACACACTCTTCGATGGAGATACGTTCTTCGTCGCGGCGCCCGCCCGTGCCGATGTTGCTCCACAACGCGTAGTCGCCATCTCCAGCGCCGTCGAGGTGGCGGTAGAGCGTGCAATCGTGGGACTCTTCAAGTCAGCCCCGTAACTCAACTCAGCCGGTGTTACACTGCCGGCACGTGAGGTCGCTCCGCCCGCCAGCACCAGATCAGGCAGCCACACAGATGGAACTCTCAATCGCCGTCGGGGCTCTTCCGTTCTACCCGTTCGATCGCACCCTCGCGATCGCCCGGGACGCAGGCGTATCGCACGTCGAGGTGTTGCTATCGCGCCGGCTTATTTCTATCGGAGGCGAATCCATCTCCGCGATTGCCGCCCGAACTGGTGTCGCGGTGCTGACAACACACGCCATCCTCTCACTTCGTCACGAGTCCCTGGACCAGAAGCTCGCGGCGGACGTCGCATCCATCCGGACAGCGGCAACCATCGATAGCTGCCGTTCAATCGTGCTTCACCCGCCGACCGATCATGCCGGGAGCGCAGGCTCCGTCAAATGGTGGCTCGATGCGATTGTCAAGACTCGCGAGCGAGAACGCCCGAGCCTTGATCTTGCGCTTGAGAATCGCGCGGAAAACTGGGACGGGACTCCGGCGCAGTGGTTGGACGATATAGGCCGGCTGACAGCCATCGCTGGCGAATGGGGCATGCGCGTTTGCCTCGATCTCGCGCACGCGGCGAGCTTCGGGTTGGATCTTGCATCAGCAATTCAGGCGGCGCGTCCTCAACTCATCAACGTCCATCTCAGCGACGCGCACCCGCGCCGATTTCGCGGTGGGTTGCTGAACGGATTGTTTCGCGATCACGCACTGCCGGGATCCGGAATACTGGCGATCGATGACGCGCTAACAACACTCGCCGCGCTCAGCTATCGCGGCCCTCTCACGCTGGAGCTCAGTCCCGTATCACTGCGCGCATGGCTGCCCAGCGCGCCGCGTTGCAGGCTCAGTGCAGCCGTCGCGGACATCCGCCAGCGCGTCGACGCCCAATCAGCCAGCCCTGGGCTAACGCGCCACGATTCAAATCGGGCGAGGTAACAGAAACGGGCGAAGGATTGCTCCCTTCGCCCGCTCGTTGCTGCCGTGATCGAGTAACCCGGGTTAGCGCTTGGTGTACTGTGGCGCCTTGCGGGCTCGCTTGAGACCGACCTTCTTGCGCTCCTTGACTCGCGCGTCGCGGGTCAGCATCCCGGCGCGCTTGAGCCCGGGACGGTATTCCGCATCGGCGCGGGTCAGTGCGCGAGAGATGCCGTGGCGAATCGCGCCGGCCTGGCCAGTCACGCCACCGCCGACGACGCGGACGACGACGTTGTAGCGATCCAGCGAGTTTGTCAGCTGGAATGGCTGCCGGAGCATCTGCTGATACAGCTCGCGACCACCGAAGTATTCGTTCGATGTCTTGCCGTTGATCGTGAACTCCCCGGCGCCAGGATACAGCCGCACGCGGGCGACCGCGCTTTTCCTACGCCCAGTTCCATAGAAATATCGCTGGTGTGTTGCGCTCATGGCGTCCTCCCGGTGTCCTCTCGTCCTCTAATCGCGCTAGCCCCGAGAGGCGCCGCGCACCTCAAGCGTCATCGGCTGCTGGGCAGCGTGCGGATGGTTCGGGCCGGCGTAGACCTTCAGCTTACGCAGCATCTGCGCTCCGAGACTCGTCCGGGGAACCATGCCCTTGACTGCCTTTTCGACGACTCGCTCCGGATGCTTGGACATCATGTCCTTGTAGGCGGTTTGCCGGAGGCCGCCGGGGTAGCCCGAGTGCCGATAGTAGGTCTTCTTCTCTTCCTTGCCACCGGTCACGCGCACCTTTTCGGCGTTCACCACGATTACGTAGTCGCCGACGTCCATATTTGGCGTATAGGTGGGCTTGTGCTTGCCGCGCAGGACGCTCGCGATCTGCGTCGACAGCCGACCCAGGGTCTGGCCTTCGGCGTCGACGATGTACCAGCGGCGTTCGATTTCCGATTCGCGTGGCGTGTACGTCTTGATCGTCATCGTTCTATCCCGTACTCCCAGTCTGAACGGAACCCGTCACCCGAGTCGTCACGTTCATCGTCGTATCGCACGCACCAGAGGAACAGTCCCTCGGGCGGCGCTGGCTCGCCTGGCACGGACCGATCATTGGCCCGTAGCGCCTCGCGAAACCACTGTACATCACGCTTCCCCTGCGCGACCAACACAATCGTCGCAACGATTGTGCGAACCATCTGCGGGAGGAAGCCGTCTGCCTCGATCCGCAGCTCGTGACGCACCACCGCGCCACTTGTCTGGACTCGCCATTCGCACGTCCGCACCGTTCTCGTCAGTGCCGCCGCATCGTGCGAACGACTCCGGCCACTGCCGGCGAATGTCCCGAACGCATGCCGTCCAAGTAATGTGCTGCATGCATCCGAGGCTACTGCCCCATCAAGCTCGCTGCGACGCCACCAGACATAGCGTCGTCCCAGCGGCGGCGGTGTCGGCGCTACCCAGATCCGGTAGCGATACTCCCGCCACGTTGCGTCGTAGCGCGCATGGAACGTGGGGCTCGTCCACTCCACTGCGCCGACCGACATGTCCGGCGGCAGAACCACATTCAGTGCGTCGCGTAAACGCTCTGCCGAATCAGACCACGAGACATCCAGCGAGACAACCTGACCGACGGCATGAACACCTCGATCCGTGCGCCCCGCGAAGCTCGTCCGCCCTGAACCCGGAGCTAGCCGCTGGATAGCCAGCTCCAGCTCCCGCTGGACGGTGCGACCACTGCCCTGGATCTGGGATCCGACAAAGTCGGCTCCATCGTAACCGAGGGTCAGGCGGGCGCGTCGCACCTGTCAATCCGCCGTCGTCGTCTACTAGACGAACTCGATCAGCGAGATCGGCGCGGCGTCGCCACGTCGGATGCCGACCTTGAGAATTCGCGTGTAACCGCCGGGCTGGCCCTCGTATCTGGGACCGATGACCTCGAACAGCTTGCGGGTAGCATGCTCGTTGCCCAACCGCGCCATCGCCAGCCGTCGATGATGCTCCGTATCCTCACGAGCAAGCGTCACGAGCTTTTCGACGATCGGTCGAATCGTCTTCGCCTTCGCCTCGGTTGTCGTAATGCGCTCGTGGAGGATCAACGAGACCGCCAATCCCTTGAAGAGCGCGGAGCGTTGATCCTTGTCTCGGCCGAATTTTCGGCCCATAACCTGGTGCTTCACCAGCCCGACCCCTCATCCGTGTCCGACCCTTCGGCGGGGTCGGCGTAATCATCAGCGCTTCCGTCTGTGGCGCTTGCCAACAGATTCGCGGGAATCGCGTAGCCATGCGCGGCCAGTGCCTCAAGCAACTCCTCGAGCGACCGAGGGCCGAAGTTACGGATCGAGAGCAGATGGTCCCGATCCATCGTGATCACCTGCCCGACCTTCTCAACCTGCCGGCTCCGGAGCGCGTTCAGCACGCGTGGAGGCAGGCCGAGCTCTGTCAATGGCCGCTGATCTGTTTCTTCCGCATCGGCTCCGGCTTCATCGACGAGAACGGCGCTCTCGCCCCGGTAGCGAGCGATCATCTGGGCGTGCTCGACCAGGATCGAGGCAGCCTGGGTCAGGGCGTCGTTCGGCTCGATGGTGCCGTCCGTCTGAATCTCGATGATCAGTCGGTCGTAGTCGGTCATCTGTCCAACACGCGTGTGCTCGACGACGTAGTTCACCTTTTCGATCGGCGTGAACAAGGCATCGATCGGGATCTCGCCAATCGCAAAGCCTTCCTGGAGTTCGGCCTGCTTGTACCCACGCCCGATGTCAACGACAAGATCCATCTCGACCGTTGCATCGTCGGAGTCGGCAGTCGCGATAACCAGTTCGGGATTGACGACTTCAACATCCGATGGCCAGTCGACGTCGCCCGCGGTGACAACCCCCCGACCGTGGTGATACAGGTGGGCTCGCGTCTCCCCATGCAACGTCACCGAGCGGAGACGGACGCGTTTCAGGTTGAGAACGATTTCGGTAACATCCTCGCGCACGCCATCTACCGTCGCGAACTCATGCCAGACATCCGGCAGTATTCGGGCACGGATAATGGCCGCTCCTGGGAGAGAGCGCAGGAGGATTCGACGCAGCGCATTCCCGAGCGTGATGCCGTAGCCGGGCTCGAGCGGCTCGATCGTGAATCGCCCGTAGTTGTGGCCGCTAACGGTCAGATCGACCGTTGGCTGAGCGATCTCTAGCAAGCTAATCCGCCTCCTTCGAGTGACCACCACGACCCGGGTGGTGGCGTGCAGTTCCGTGCCGGTCGTGTCGTAAATCCTCTGGTAAAACCTACCGGCTGTAGAACTCGATGATGAGAGACTCGTTGATCGGCGGCATATCGATCTGATCGCGCGTTGGCGGGGCCACGACCCGGCCAGACATCGCGTTGACGTCGAGCGTGAGCCAATCCGGAACCTGGCGCGTCTTCAACACCTCGGCGACCGTCTTGAAATACTCCTTCTCGCGGCTCCCAGGCTTGACGCTGATAACGTCACCCGGCTTGACTGAGTACGAAGGAATATCGGTCTTGCGACCGTTCACCACGAAGTGGCCGTGGCGCACGATCTGACGTGCCTGGCGGCGCGAGTCGGCGAAGCCAAGTCGATAGACGACATTGTCGAGCCGCATCTCGAGCATGCGAAGCAGGTTCTCGCCAGTGACCCCCGGCTGCCGGGAGGCATCCTCGAAGGTCTTGCTGAACTGCTTCTCCATCAGCCCGTAAAAGCGGCGAACCTTTTGCTTTTCACGCCACTGCAGACCGAATTCCGACGGACGTCGCGTGCGCTTCTGCCCGTGCATGCCTGGCGGAAAGTTGCGCTGTGGGTTGCGCTGCGTGATCGGACACTTCGGCCCGAGGCACCGCTCGCCCTTCAGATAGAGCTTCATCCCCTCGCGCCGGCAAATCCGGCACACTGGACCCGTATACCTCGCCATCGACCTTTTCGACCTCCTCAGCCCGTCGCGCGGCTTACGCGCCAATCACAGGCCGTCGTGTTACAGCATTCAGACAAACTGACGACTACATGTCAGACGCGGCGGCGCTTCGGCGGCCGGCACCCGTTATGGGGGATCGGCGTCACGTCAGCGATCGACAACACCTGAAGCCCACTCGCAGCGAGCGCCCGAATCGCCATCTCGCGGCCGGCTCCCGGCCCCTTGACGTAGATATCGACCGCGCGCAGCCCATGCTCCATCGCCTTGCGTGTGGCGCTCTCGGCAGTAACCTGCGCCGCGTACGGCGTGCTCTTGCGCGAGCCCTTGAACCCCGACGCGCCAGCGCTCGCCCAGGCAATCACGTTACCGGCCGGATCGGTCAGGGTAACGATGGTGTTGTTGAACGTCGATGAGATGAATGCTTTTCCGCGCGGAATATTCTTCCGATCGCGCCTTCGCACACGCTGCTGCTTGCTGCGAGCTGCCCCCCGTCGTCGATCCGCCATGCGCTGAGAACCTCTCCATCTATTCTTGTGACGTTTCTCTCCAAGAGAAGTAGTGGGTGCCGGCCTGCGTCATCCAGTGAACACCTACCGATTGCTAGCTCAGCCGCGCGGAGCGAGCGGCCCAACCGCCTGCCCTGCAGCCAGCATCGGTCTGGTTCTATCGGCTACGCTTCTTCAGGCCGACGCCTCGCTTCGGGCCACGCCGAGTGCGCGCATTGGTTCGCGTCCTCTGCCCGCGCAGCGGCATACCCCGCCGATGGCGCAAACCGCGGTAGCACCCGATATCCATCAGCCGCTTGATATTCATCGCGACCTCGCGTCGCAGATCACCCTCGACGCGCATCTCCTTCTCGATGATGTCGCGCAGACGGGTAACCTCATCGTCCGTCAGATCGCGGACGCGAGTGCTCGGATCGATCCCGGTACGATCGAGGATCTGTCGGCTTGTCGGAATCCCGACACCGTAGATGTACGGGAGCGCATACTCGACGCGCTTCTCGCGGGGGATATCGACGCCTGCGATTCGTGCCATTGCTTCGCGCTCTCCTCTAGCCCTGACGCTGCTTGTGACGCGGGTTGGTGCAGATTACCCGGACGACTCCCCGTCGACGAACCACCTTGCACCGCTCACATCGCGGTTTAACCGATGCCGAGACCTTCATTTTCGATCCCTCTCCCTGCCCGAACCACTCCATGCGGCGAGTTGCTCGTCAATGTCAGCGTTCCTGCGCGCTACGCAGACCTACTATCCGTCCGCGCGTCAGGTCGTAGGGCGACAAATCTACCCGTACCCGGGCTCCTGGCAGCAACCGGATCGACTGCATCCGCACATCGGCGGAAACATGGGCAACGATCTCATGCCCATCGTCCAACGCAACTCGATACAGCGCGTTGGGGAGCGGAGCGACGATCTGCCCCGTTGCCCGAGTCACCCGGCGCGCCTCAGCATTCATGCTGATAGAACGCGCAAAAAGCGCATGGCAACGCATGCGCAACAACATGGCATTATACCACCACCACAGCGGGGGTCGTCAATACCATTCGACCTCCACTCGCGATAGCAACCGTATGCTCGAAATGAGCCGCCAGACCGCCGTCGACAGTGACAACCGTCCAGCCATCCTCAAGCACACGAACCTCAGGCGAGCCAGTTGTTACCATCGGCTCAATCGCTAAGGTCATCCCTTCGCGCACGAGCGAGCCGCTACCCGCGCTGCCCCAGTTCGGCGCCGAGGGATCCTCGTGTAGCGACCGACCAACGCCATGGCCGGCATAATCGCGCACGACCGAGAAGCCAGCCTCCTCGACGCACGACTGAATCGCGGCGGCCATATCGCCGAGCCGCTCACCAGGCGTGAGCGTAGCGATCCCCCTCCAGAACGCTAATTCGGTGACTTCGATTAGCCGTGCTGCCTCAGCGTCGATCTCCCCGACTCCCTGAGTGAATGCTGCATCCGCGTGAAAGCCGTCGAGCATTACGCCAACGTCGATCGACACGATATCGCCATCGCGCAGTTCCCGCCTGCCTGGAATGCCATGCAGCACCTCGTCGTTGACCGAGGCACAGATGCTGGCCGGATAGCCACGATAGCCCAGGAACGACGCGGCTGCCCCGGCATCACGGATGGTCTCGGCGGCAGCATCGTCCAGCTCGCCAGTCGTTACCCCAGGAGCGATCATCCCGCGAAGCCTCGACTGGACTTGAGCGAGGACACTCCCAGCGGAACGGATCTGCGCGATATCGCGCTCGGACTTCAAGACGACAGGCACGTGCGTTTACCGTCCAACCGGGGATAGAACCGGATTGAGCGCAGCCGCGATCTCGGCAGCCACCACATCGATGGGTTGATCTCCATTGACATCGAGGACGAGGCCTCGCTTTCGCCAGCGCTCCAGCAACGGCTCGGTCTGTCCGAAGTAGATGTCCAGCCGGCGAGCGACAGATTCTTCAGTGTCGTCGGAGCGGACGTACAGTTCACCGCCGTCGATATCGCACACACCCGGAGTGCGCGGCGCGTTGAATTCAACGTGGTAGGTTGCGCCGCACGTCCGGCACACGAGCCGGCCCGTCAGCCGACTCATGAGGGTCGCCCGCTCGACATCGATGTGGACGACTGCCGCGAGCTCTTCCTCACGCGCCAGAATCTGCGCGTCCAGCACCTCGGCCTGAGCGGCATTTCGCGGGAAGCCATCGATCAGCGCGCCACACACACCGCCACCGGCCGCGCGCTCGTCGAGTGCCGCAAAGAGAACGCGCGCCGTCAACGCATCTGGCACCAGCTCACCCCGGTCGTAGAACGCCCGAACCTCAGCGGCCAGATCACTTGTCCCGGCCATCAACGCGCGGAACAGGTCGCCAGTCGCCAGGTGCAATAGCCCGAACATCGGGGCAATTCGCGCCGCCTGGGTTCCCTTGCCGGCGCCTTGTGGTCCGATGAATACGACGTGTCGCATGGCCACGTTCGGTACGATCCTCTTCTCCGGAGAAGCCGGCGCGCCAGGAGGGCGGTGCCCCACCTTCGGCGCGCGACTGGTTGACCACTATCGAATAAAGCCCTCGTAGTTGCGCATCATCAACTGGGCTTCGAGCTGGCGCATCGTGTCAATCGCAACACCTACGACGATGAGCAATGACGTCGCGCCGAGAAAGAGCGTCTGGACGCCGGTGATCTTCGCGGCGATATACGGCAGAATCGCGATCAGACCCAGCCCCAGAGCGCCGACGAGCGTTATTCGCGTTACAACGCCGGTCAGATAGCGATTCGTGTTCGCTCCGGGACGAATACCTGGAATGAACGCGCCCTGCCGCTGAAGGTTTTCCGCAATGCTTTGCTGCTGGAACACCACCATCGTGTAGAAGTAGGTGAACGCGACCACCATGAGGAAGTAGACAATCTGATACTGGAGCGTGTTCGCGTCGAAGAATCGCTTCATGCTCTCAGCCAGGTTGCGAACCCAGGAGCGCTCCGAACCGGTCATGAAGTTCGCGATCGTGCCCGGGAACACCATGATCGAGACGGCGAAGATCAGCGGGATCATGCCAGCGGAGTTGACCTTCAGCGGGATGAATGTGGAGCCGCCGCCATAGGAGCGCCCACGTCGCACCCGCTTCGCATGGTGAACCGGGATTCGTCGCTGGCCCTCGTTGAGCAGCACGATCCCGACAATCGTCACAAGGCCGATGATCACGAATGCGAGCGATCCGGTGATGTTCTGTGTCGTCGAGCCACCATAGATGAGGTTCCCGACGGTTCCTGGCAGTGACGCGACGATGCCACCGAAGATGATGATCGAGACGCCATTCCCGACCCCATTTTCTGTAATGAGCTCGCCAAGCCAGACAAGCAGGATTGTGCCAGCGACAAGCGTGAGCACGATCGCGAGCGATCGGAACCACGTCGCGCTGTCGAACAGGCCAAAGTCCTTCAGGACCCCAGATCGTTGCATCAGAACGCACTGACCGTAGGCCTGCAGCAGCGCGATCGGAACCGTGATGTAGTGGGTGATCTTATTGATCCGGTTCCGGCCCTGTTGACCCTCTTGCTGCATTTCATTCAGCCGCGGAATGATCGGCGTCAGCAGCTGCATGATGATCGAGGCGGTGATATACGGATAGACGCCCATCGCCAGGATCGAGAAGTTCTTCAGCGTCGAACCCGAGAACAGGTTCAGCATGCCGAGCAACTGATTCTGGGAAAGGAGCGTCTGTAACGCCGCGCGGTCGACACCCGGGACTGGAACCGTCGCAATAAAGCGGAAGATGATCAGAACCCCGAGCGTAAACAGGATCTTGCGGCGTAGATCGGCAATGCGAAATGCATTGAAAGCCGCTTCCAGCATTACTCGATAACCTCCGCAGTTCCACCAGCGGCTTCAATCTTGGACTTCGCCGATGCGGAGAACTTATGCGCCCGAACATACAACGGAGCGCTGAGCTCTCCGTTGCCCAGGATCTTCACTGGCTTGGTCAGGCTATCGATTGCGCCGCGCTCGTACAACGCCTCCGGGGTGATCGCGCCCTCAAGTCCGAGCGTCACGAGCCGATCAAGGTTGAGGATCTCGTACTCGGTGCGAAAGATGTTCGTGAACCCACGCTTGTACGGCATGCGCCGATAGATTGGGTTCTGTCCACCTTCAAAGCCTGGGCGCACGCTGCCGCCCGACCGCGAACCCTGGCCCTTCTGGCCGCGACCGGATGTCTTGACATGCCCCGAGCCATGTCCGCGTCCAACACGCTTGCGTGGCTTGAATGCGCCCGGTGCGGGCCGAAGATCGTCGATATGCATCGTTAATACCGTCTCCCAGATCGCGGCCAGGCCCCGACCAACCCTACTGCGATTGATTCCGATGGATTGCTGAACCGTTGATAACGCCCTCGCCCTCAATGAGGACGAGATGTCGGACTTTGTAGACCATCCCACGCACCGACGGTGTATCAGGGCGCTCGACGACCTGATTCAAACGAGTGAAGCCCAACGCCCGAATCGTATCGCGCTGATCCTTCGGATAGCCAATCGCGCTCTTCCGATAGATCAACCGCATATTCTTCTGGTCGGTCATGCTTCCACCGTCTCCCTGCGGCGTGGCCGGAGCGATTCAGGCTGCTTGCCACGCCGGCCAGCGACGTGCGCGATCGGCTCCAGCTCGGTCAGCGCCTTCATCGTCGCCCGAACGACGTTGATCGGGTTATTCGACCCGAGCGACTTGCTCAGCAGATCCTGGATCCCGGC
>CALMXF010000223.1 GCA_937870985.1 uncultured Chloroflexota bacterium | reverse complement strand
CGATCACCTGGAGGTGCCACTGCGCGAGCGCAACACGTTGCTGACAGCGGCGGGTTACGCGCCGGCCTATCTCGCAACGCCGCTCGACGAGCCGGCAATGGCCGCGGCGCGACAGGCGATCGAGATGTTGCTGGCCGGCTACGAGCCGTACCCGGCGCTGGCGATCGATCGCTACTGGAACCTCGTCATCGCCAACCGGGCGGTTGCTCTGCTGCTCGATGGTGTCGCGCCGGAGCTGCTCGCGGCGCCGGTGAATGTGCTGCGTCTCAGCCTGCGCGAGGACGGAATCGCGTCTCGGGTCGAGAACTTCGCTCAATGGAGAGAGCATGCGCTCGGTCGCCTTCGTCAGCAGGTCGAGACGACCGGCGACCCTGTCCTCACAGCGCTCCTGGAAGAGGTGCGCGCGTATTCAACGCCGGACGCGGGTCGCCATCGCGAGCCGATCGTCCACAGTGGGGTGATCTTCCCGCTGCGTATTCGCACGGGCGCGGGTGTGCTCTCGTTCTTCACCGCGACGACGGTCTTCGGCACGGCGACCGATATCACGCTGTCCGAGCTGGCAATCGAGTCGTTCTTGCCCGCCGATGCCGAGACGGCCGCGGCGCTACGGCTCGTAGCGGACGGTGGTTAGCCCCCGGGTTGGCGCGCCTCCCACTCCGCGCGCAGCACGCCCATGTAGACGGCGTCGTCGTAGCGGCCGTTGCTCCAGACGTGCTGGCGCAGCCGGCCCTCCTCGATGAAGCCGCAGGCGTGATAGGCGGCGATGCCACGCGCGTTCGCTGCATGACACCAGAGCCAGACGCGCCGCAGGTTGCGGTAGCGGAAGGCGTACTCCAGCAGCAGACCGATAGCCTCGCGTCCATAGCCCTGGCTCCAGTAGTCCTTGTCGCCGATCGCGATGCCCAGCTCGGCGGTATGTGCCGTCCGATCGAAATGGGAGATCTGGCACATGCCGATGAATTCGCCGTCTGTCTCGATGGCAAAGACCGAGCCGTCACGCCCTCCGGCTGCCCAGTCGCGCTCGAAGTCGGCGGCCAGCCGTTCGAACGCCTGCGGCATTGGCGGGTCGCCGCCGCCGGCCAGCTCGACGGCCAGATCGTTGTTGAACCGCCAGAGCCGCGGCAGGTCGTCGCGCCCGATGGCGCGGAGCGTGATACGCGGTCCGTGGAGCATCGTGGTTTCCTCCGTCAAGGTCTGTGTCTGCCGCGATGGCTCGTAGTCGCAATGTAGCGGCTACGTATCATCCGATCCTGCCAGTATTATCACGATAGCAGGACAGGAACAGGCCGGCCCTGTATTGAGAGATGGAGTGTCCAGTATGGCATCCCTTGCCGAAATGCTCGTCCAGCAGGTAACCGCCGCAGCGCAGACTCCCGGGCAGCAATTGCCCGGTGGCGTCGATCCGCAGGCTGCCCAGACCGGTCTGGCCACGGCGGTTCCGCTGCTGATGGCCGCCCTGTCGCGCAATGCGCAGTCGCCGGAGGGCGCAGACGCGCTGCATCAGGCGATCGCGAAGGACCACGACGGCAGCGTTCTGGATAACCTGCCGGCCTACCTCAGCAACCCAGGCTACGACGACGGGGCTGGCATCGTGAAGCACGCGCTCGGCGGCAACCAGTCCGCGGTCGAGCAGAGCATGTCCCAGACGACCGGCCTCGACCCGGCGATGGTTGCGAAGCTTCTGCAATTCGCCGCGCCGCTTGTCCTCGGCATGCTGGCCAAGCGTCAGCGCGAGCAGAGCATGAGCGCGAATGACCTCTCGAGCATGCTTCAGCACGAGCAAAAGCAGGAGGCGGGCGCCAATCCAGACATGATGGATCTGGTCAGCAAGTACCTCGACACCAACAAGGACGGCAGCGTCGTGGATGATCTCCAGTCGCTGGCCGGCAAGCTGTTCGGCAAGCGCCAGGCGTAGCAAGGCGGTTCGGTCGGCAGGAGGCGTCCGCTATACTGATCGCATAGAACATTCGTGCGATCGGGGCGGACGCGCCGCCCACGAAGGACGTCCGATGTCGCTCGACGACTTTCTCGACCGGCTGAATCGTGAGCCGCGCTATGCGCCGTGCATCGCGGCGTGGCGGACGATCCCGGCCCAGGAGGCAGTCACCGCGCCGATGCCGGAGGCGCTCGACCCCCGACTGACGGGGGCGCTGGCCCAGCGCGGCGTGACCCAGCTCTACTCGCACCAGGCCGACGCCTTCGATGCGATCGAGAAAGGTCGCCACACTGTCGTCGTCACCCCGACCGCTTCGGGTAAGACGCTCTGCTACAACCTGCCGGTCCTCAACACGCTGCTGGCTGATCCGACGGCGCGGGCGATGTACCTCTTCCCGACCAAGGCGCTGGCCCAGGACCAGTACGCCGGCCTGCAGGCGATCATTGACGCCGCCGGCGTGGATATCAAGACGTACCCCTACGACGGCGACACCCCGGCGGCCGAACGGAAACTGATCCGCCAGGCCGGCCACATCATCATCACCAACCCGGACATGCTGCACTCCGGCATCCTGCCGCACCACACCCGCTGGCATCAGCTCTTCGAGAACCTGCGCTACGTCGTTATCGACGAGATGCACGGCTATCGGGGCGTCTTCGGCTCGCACGTCGCGAACGTAATCCGACGGCTGAAGCGCATCTGTCGGCATTACGGCTCCAACCCGCAGTTCATCCTCGCCTCGGCGACGATTGCCAACCCGGGCGAGCTGGCCGGCAAGCTGATCGAGTTCGACGTCGAGGTCATCACCCGCAACGGCGCGCCGCACGGCCGCAAGGAGTTCGTCCTCTACAACCCGCCGGTCGTCAACCGGGCGCTCGGCATCCGCCACTCGTCAGTGCTGGAGGCCAGTGGCCTGGCCAGCGAGCTGATCCGCGCCGGCGTCCACACGATCGTCTTCACCCGCGCCCGGACGACCGCCGAGGTGCTGCTGACCTATCTACGCGAGGCGCTGCCGCCGAAGCTCGG
>CALMXF010000222.1 GCA_937870985.1 uncultured Chloroflexota bacterium | reverse complement strand
GGCGAACGCCTTGGTTGCCGAGATTGGGTTGGCGTGGCCATCGGTCGGGCAGTACGCGCCGGCCAGCATCGACTCGTGAGCGCCGGGCGCAACGGCGCGCACCTCATCGCCATAGAGCATCTTGATTCCCAGCCCGGCCGCCTGCTGCTCGGCGACGCGTTGTTCGATCTCCGGCAGGTCCGCCTCGCGTTCCACCAGTGTCAGATGGCCGTCCTGGTGGTAATCGAGGTCGGCGCCCAGCTCGTCGGAGAGGGTTGGCCACATGGAGATCGCGCGCTTGGCGATCTCCAGCTCACGCGGGTCGCGGCCTTGCTGGCGGACACCACCGGCGCTTGCGCCAGAGGCAGCACAGGCAACTTCGCGCGCCTCGACAAGCGTCACCCCGATGCCCCGCTTCGCGAGCTGATAGGCGATCGAGCTGCCGATCACCCCGCCACCGACAACGACGACGTCTGCTCCGCTAGCCATGCGCCCCTCCCCCTCATCGTCACTCGCGCGTACGCGCTGGCGGGATAGTCGCACAGCGCGCGCCCGGCGACCAGCCCCCCGTCTGGCCCAGACTCACAGCGTTGGCCCAAGGCCGGCCACGTTCACTGAGACCACGTCTTGCCCACCATCCGGCCCGCGATGTGCTGGCGCGACTCGTGCGCGGTACCTGCACAGGCGGCTCAGCCCCGAACGAGCGGGGTGAGACAACGCCAACAGTGATGTGAGAATGCCAGCGTGACCAGCATCACATTCGAACACGTGACGAAGCGCTTCCCCGGGGCGAACGCGCCTGCGATCGCCGATGTTTCGTTTGATGTGCCATCGGGCGCTATCTGCATGCTGCTTGGCACGTCGGGTTCGGGCAAGACGACGCTGCTTCGAATGGTCAACCGGCTAGGGGACCCAACATCTGGTCAGGTCCTGATCGACGGCATCCCGACGGTCGAGCAGGACGCGATCTCGCTACGTCGTCGGGTTGGCTACGTTATCCAGCAGGTCGGACTGTTGCCACACCTGACCGTCGCCGAGAACGTGCGGATTGTGCCGGCGATCATCGGAGACCGCTCGCCGGCCTCGCACCAGCGCGTGGATGCGCTACTGGAACAGGTTGGGCTCCCACCCGACGAGTATCGGGCGCGCTACCCGGCACAGCTGAGCGGCGGGCAGGCGCAACGGGTCGGGCTGGCCCGCGCATTGGCGGCCGATCCGTCCTTGCTTCTGATGGATGAGCCATTCGGCGCGCTGGACGCGATAACACGTCACCGGATGCAGGACGAGCTGCTGAACATTCAACGGACGATGCAGAAGACGCTTCTCTTCGTGACGCACGATGTCGATGAAGCGTTCAAGCTCGGCGACCATATCGCGGTGCTATCCGAAGGACGCCTCGAGCAGGTCGGCTCGCCGGTCGAGCTCCTTGCCGCGCCGGCCACGCCCTTCGTGAGCCGCCTCGTCGGCGCCGACAACATTCTGCGTCAGTTCGAGTACTTGCCAGTCACGACGGCACTCGAGCCCGGCATCGCGCCTGATGCCCTCGCCGAGCGCATCCCGGCGAGCGAGACGCTCCTGCCCGCGGTGCTGCGGATGATGCGGTCGGGTCAATCGACGCTGGCGGTTGAAGCGGATGGTGAGATCCGGGGCGTCGTCACGCTGGCCGGTATTTCCCGTTCGGTCCGGGCGCGCGGCGGCGACATCTCCGAATCGGGCCACCTGTGAGCTATCTCCTGGACGCTGGTCACTGGAGCTGGTCCGATCCAACCAGCATCGGCCGGCTGCTCATCGACCACCTCATCCTGACCGGTCTGAGCATGATGATCGCCATGGCGATTGCCGTTCCGCTCGGCCTGATCGCAGCGCGGTACCGGCGCCTCTACCTGCCGGTTATCACCGCTGCCGGGATCATCTACACCTTGCCAAGCCTGGCCTTCATGGCAGCGCTGATACCGTTCACCGGGCTTTCATCGGCGACAGTCGTCATCCCGCTCGTGCTCTACGCACAGGTCGTTCTGATTCGCAACATCGTTGCGGCGATCGACGCGGTTGATCCCGGCCTCGTCGATATCGGACGAGCGATGGGCATGGATGGCCGGCAGATTCAGCGCTACGTCATCCTGCCGCTTGCCCTGCCTGTCATCGTCGCCGGCCTTCGTGTGGCGACAGTCACGACCATTGGCATCGCGACAATCGCGCCGCTCTTTGGGGTTCGCAACCTCGGCTATCTGATCTTCCAGGGCTTCAACACGAGCTACAAGGAGCAGGTGATGGCTGGTGTCATCGCCGTATCGGCGCTCGCCATCATCGCTGACGTGGGGTTGTTGCTGGCTCAGCGGGCGGTCCAGCGAGGTCGACAAACGAGCGTCGTGGCGCGAGGCTGAGAGGCAAACGTGGGACAGATTCTGGATTTTGTGCGTGACCCACAGAATGACTTCATCGGCCACACAGTCGCCTATCTACGCCTCTGCGCGCTGCCAATCGGGTTGGCGATCGTGATCGGGCTGGTATTCGGAGTCGCCGTTGCCCGTCGTCCGACCGCCGCGTTTCTGATTGGGAGCGCCAGCGGACTGGCCCGCGCCATCCCGACGCTTGCCTTTCTCGCAGCAGTCCTGCCCTATCTTGGCATCGGCTTCTGGCCAGCCGTCATTGCGCTCACCGCGCTTGGAGTGCCGCCGGTGTTGCTGAACACCATCGCGGGCCTGCGTGGCATCGACCCTGCGGTTATCGATAGCGCGCGCGGGATGGGTATGACGCCGCGTCAGGTGCTGACGCGCGTCGAGATCCCGCTCATGTTGCCGGTGGTGGCGGCCGGTATTCGCACAGCAGCAGTCCAGATCGTCGCGACCGCGCCACTAGCGGCACTGATCGGCGCGGGGGGATATGGCGACTATATCCTGGCGGGAGTGAATCTGTTGCAGCGTGTGCCGCTGCTCGTTGGGGCCGGCAGTGTCGCAATACTCGCTCTGGGAGTCGAGATTGCGCTAGCCAGCGTGCAGCGGGCGGTAACGCCGATCGGGCTGCGGATACGGGCGAACGATGAGCGGCCGGCAACGCCGGCCAGCGCGTGAGGATCACAACGGCTCCAGGAGGAGGAGATTCATGGGACATCGACGAATGCAGCGCATGGCAGCCATCGCGCTTGCCGTGGTTATGCTGCTCGGGCTGGCAGCATGCGGCAAGGGGGATTCCAGCGCCAGCGCCGTCAAGCTGACGATCGGCAGTAAGCTGGACGTCGACGGCCAGCTCAACGCTGAGATGTACGCGCTACTGCTGAAGGAGAAGGGCTACGACGTCACGACAAAGCTCGGGCTGGGCCAGACTCCCGTCCTCGATCAAGCGCTCAAGAGCGGTTCGATTGACATTTATCCCGAGTTTACCGGGACGGCGATCAGCACACTGAAGCTGCAGCCCACCCAGGATGCGAAGCAAGCCTACGAGGAAGTCAGAACTGCCTACAAGGATCAGTTCAACCTGACAATGCTCGATCCGGCGTACCAGCTGAACGACAGCTACGCGATCTGCACGTCGCAAGACATGGCCGCGAAGCACAATCTCAAGTCTCTCGACGATCTGGCCGCGATGGGAAGCACGTTGTCGATCGCTGCCCAGCAAGACGGAGTCGACGCTGCGGTCAAGCCGGTCCAGGACGCCTACGGTTTCCAGTTCGGCAAGGTGGTGCAGATCAGCGAGCAGCTCTCCTTCGACGCAGTCAAGAAGGGCGATGTCGATCTCAACGTCTGTTACACGACCGACCCGGCCATTGTGGTCGACAACTTCGTGGTGCTGACGGATTCGAAGAACGTGTTCCCGATCTATAATCCCGCCCCGCTCATCCGCAGCGACGTGCTGGCGAAGACGCCCGATATCGCCACAACGCTCAACGCGCTGCAGCCACACCTGACCACCGCGGTCGTCCTCGACCTCATCAAGCAGGTCAGCGTCGATCACAAGTCGGTAGAGGAAGTTGCGCGCGCGTTCCTCCAGCAGCAAGGGTTGCTGAAGCAGTAGTCAAGTCATCACGACCGGGAC
Source organism: uncultured Chloroflexota bacterium (assembly GCA_937870985.1). Taxonomy (GTDB): domain Bacteria; phylum Chloroflexota; class Chloroflexia; order Thermomicrobiales; family CFX8; genus JAMLIA01. Next base: position 1,089 of record CALMXF010000222.1, on the reverse strand, counting down.
CGCCCGCGTGGTCCCGCGACGCGCGATCGCGTACGCACGGAACCGAAAGGCGGCTGACAATGGCGGCGGCGCCGACCTGTTCACACGTTGCCCAGATACAGGACGTTGAACCCAGTGGGCAGGGGTGTGAGGAATGTCTGAAAACGGGCGATTCGTGGGTGAATCTGCGTATCTGCCTCATCTGCGGCCATGTCGGCTGCTGCGACTCGTCGAAGAACAAGCACGCAACCAGGCACTTTCGCGAAACCGGACACCCGATTATGCAGTCGTTCGAGCCGGGTGAGGACTGGCGCTGGTGCTATATCGACCAGATCTATGTGTAGCCCCGGCTCCCGTCCGCCGATTCGCCGCGTGGCCGGCAACAGTCGCGCTATCGGAGTGGAGGGCACGGGCTGGCTGCCCAAATCCAAGGCGCTGACGTTGGCGGACAAGCGAAACGTTGCGATCCCGCCTGACAGCGGCGTTCAGTGGATCCGGCGCGTTACGGCTCTTCCAGCGAGTCGCGGAGGATGTCGAAGTATTCCAGCGCGAGGCCGGTGCCGACAGCAACAGCGGAGAGGGGATCGTCGGCAACGTAGCAGGGGACACCGGTGACCTCGGTCAGCAGGTCATTGAGGTGGCGCAGGAGCGCCCCACCGCCGGTCAGGATCATGCCCTTGTCGATGATGTCCGAGGAGAGCTCGGGGGGCGTGCGCTCCAGCACGTCGCGGACAGCGCCGATGATCGCCTCCAGCGGCTCGGTGATCGCCTCGACGATCTCGTTGGAGTGGACCCGGATCGTTCGTGGCAGGCCGGCGACCTCGTCGCGGCCGCGGACGTCCATCGCCTCGTCCTCCTCTAGCGGCATCGCCGAGCCGATGGCGATCTTGACCTCCTCGGCCGTGCGTTCGCCGATTCGGAGGTTGTACTTGCGCTTGATGAAGCTGGTGATTGCCTCGTCGAACTTGTTACCGCCGACGCGGATCGAGTTGGCGACGACGATACCATTGAGCGAGATGACCGCCACCTCGGTCGTGCCTCCGCCGATGTCGATGACCAGATTGCCGCTCGGGTCGGCTACCGGCACTCGCGCGCCGATCGCGGCGGCCA
>CALMXF010000221.1 GCA_937870985.1 uncultured Chloroflexota bacterium | reverse complement strand
GCTGCCGGCCGACATGGGCGGCAGCGGCGAGGTATTGGTGACGGTCGCCTTCGGCAGCGTCAAGCTGCCGGTCGGAGAAGTGCGCCAGGGTGAGAGCCTGCAGCAGGCTGCTCGCCGCGTCGCGCTGACCATCACCGGAGCGGTTGTCCGGCCGGAGCGGCTCGTCTACATCGTTGAGCAGGCCGGCCGCCAACTCCTCGTCTGTGTCCTCTGTGCCCTGGAGGACGCCTCCGATGTCGAGGACAAGCCTGCCGCGCGCTTCGTGCGTGTCGCATCCGACACCGACATCGAACCGGCGGCATTGCGCGAACTGCTGATCGAGGATGGCCCGAGCGGTTTCGTGCGTCCGTGCGCATGGGTGGTCTCGACGTTCGATGCCGCCGGCCAGCCGGCGGCCGAGGTTCGCTGGTAGTGGGCCGTCTTTCTACCGAGCGCTGTCGCTCACGTTCCGAAGGGGTTGCCCCATGACGCGTGTCTCTCGCCGCCTCATTCTCCCGTGTCTCGGCGCATTGTCGGTGCTTCTTCTGGTGGCTGCCTGCTCGACGGGTGGTGGGAAGAGCACGGCCACGTCGACGACCTCCGCTGTCGTGGCGTCACCGACTGCCGGGCACGCTGTTGCCAGCCCCACTGCAAGTGGATCGTCAGTAGCGTCGCCAACCGCGGCAGTCTCGCCGACGATCTCCGCCTCTCCATCTCCGCCCGCCGCGACCGCGACCCGTTCGGCAAGCCCGACGGCAACGATCATCGCCGAGGCGCCAATCGGCGAGATTCCGCCGCTCGACCCGGAGAAGATCCCGAACTTCTCGTTAGATCTCGCCATTGTGATGAGCAACGTCGGCGGACCTGGTGATGTGACGGTCGTCTACTCCATCCAGCAGTCGGCGATCGACCACTTCCACCTCAAGACCGATGGTGGCGGAAACAGCATGGAAATCTGGAAGGTTGGCGATAAGTCATTCATCGCCCAGGCTGGCGGTGATCCCGCGCCGTTGCCGGAAGGAACGGACATGGCGCTGTTCTCGCCCACGACGTTCCTGCAGGTCGTTCCACCGATCGTCACAGGGAGTGACGCACAGGATCTGGGCGCCGAGAAGATCGACGGCCGATCCACTCGCCATTACCGGATGCTGGCCGAGACCTTCCTCAAATCGTCCTCGTTCGCCGCCAATGAGACAATCAACAACCCCAAAGGACAGATCGATGTCTGGGTGGACGATGAGCTGCGGACGCCAGTGCGCCAGCAGGGAGAGATCACCTGGACAAACGCCGACGGCACTGATGCCCATTACAAGATCGACTTCAAGCTGACGGCGATCGGCAGCACGCCGGAAATTCAGCCGCCGGCCACACCGTAGTGTGGCTATAGCCCATAGTGCGCGTCGATCTCGCGCTGCCAACTGTCGATTGTGCCTGCCAGGACTCCGTCGACCGTGACGGATTCTCCGGCCGCCGCGGATTCGCTGATCGCGAACGCCGTCGCCAGGTCACGCAGCCCCTCGACGCCGCTCGTCTCCGGCTGGCTGCCAGCGCGGATTGCGCGCAGCCAGTCGAGATAGGCCAGGCCGAATGGGAAGGGTACTCCGTGTGGTGTCGCGGCATCGCGTTCGGCGGCCGTCGCCTCGCGATCGAAGAGATCGGCTACTGCCTCACGGCTCCCGTCGTCCCGAATGAGAGTTGCGCCGTGCAGGCAGCCTCGTGAGCCGTAGATCGCCATCCCGCCGGGGAGTGCGATCGGCGCGCCGTGGCCGGCCCAGGTAAACGAGATCGTCCCGGCCGCTCCGTTGGCGAACTCGATGAGCGCGAAGAACGCATCGTCCACATCGGCGACCGTCTCGGCCACGACGGACGACGGCGCGCCAGTTCGGCGCACACGACGGGGCTCGAACGTGCGCGTCAGCGCCGATACTGTCGCTACCTCGCCGGCCAGGTAGCGTAGCCGGTGGGCAATATGGACGCCGATGTCGAGAGCCGGGCCGGCCCCCGCCTCCAGCTTGTGATGACGCCAGGGAGTATCCGCGACGATGATATCCGGCGACCACTCCCCGGCGCCGATCGACACTGAGGCAACCATCTGGACATCGCCGATTTCGCCGCGCTCGATCGCCCAGCGTGCCTGGCGTAGTGCCGGGTCGTAGCGAACCATCTCCATCACCCCGAGCGTCAGCCCGTTGCGCTCGGCCATCTCGACCATCGCCCGTCCGGCGCGGACCGAGACAGCCAGTGGCTTCTCGACCATGACGTGAACCCCGGCGTCGAGGCACGCGAGGCCGATCTGATGGTGCTGAGGCAGCGACGCAGTGATCGTTACTGCGTCGACAGCGCCGCTCTCCAACATCGACGCGACATCGGGATACACCTCGGCGTCAATGTCTGACTGGAAATCGCTGATGTAGCGGTGAGGAGCGGCCAGCGAGTCGGCGGGGTTTGTCGAGACAGGCGGACGCGGTGGCGGTCCCTCACCACGCTTGCGAAAACGCTCGGCGTCGGCCGGGTCGCGCGCAACCAGCGCCGTCACCCGGAAATCGTCGATCCCTGCGTCCCGCAGCGCATGTAGCCCTCGCAGATGGGCCGGCAAGATCCGCCCGCATCCGATTACCCCGACCCGAACCGGCTCTGCCATACGGCGCTCCTCCGATACGAATTCGCAACGTGTCCGATGAATGGCATGGTACGAGAATCGGGGCGGGCACAGGAGGCTTGTCCCCGCGCGTCACACCCCGATCGGCAATGGCAGCGAGACGGAACGATCCTCGCGGTCGGCACGGAGGCCGGCTTCGAGGATCTCCTGGGTATCCCGTCCGACGCGGGCGCTGACAAGGCCGTCGATCGGGTGGCCGTCGTGCAGGCGTGTCAGGAAGTAGCTCGTGGCGCTGCCCTCGTCGGCTGACAAGGGCGGGATATCCAGATCCTCGCCCTCCGGCGTGTCGGACGAAACGCGCAGAACTCGCGCTGGCCGGCTGGCGGCGCCTGGCAGAACAACGAGACTGGCTCGCTCGCCCGCGATGACCGGCCCGGGCTGTGGCACCGGCCCGGCGGCCGTCCAGCTCGCTTCCACCACAGCCATCGCCC
>CALMXF010000220.1 GCA_937870985.1 uncultured Chloroflexota bacterium | reverse complement strand
TGCCGGCACCGCTGTAGAGCTGAACGAACCGTGTGCCGCGCTCGACGAGCCGACCCAGCGCCGTCGCCTAGCCGCCTTCCTCGGCCGCCGTGGCTACGAGTGGGATGTCATCCGCCCGGTACTGGATCGACTGTATGGGCCAGGGGACGATGGCGGCGAGGGCGAGGAGTCTGAATAGCCCGTCCCGACGGGCGTGTGATATCCTCGTCTAGGCACCCCGAAAACATCGGTATGGCCCACCTGAACACTTGAAGTGCGTCCTGGTAAGTTGGGGGACGATGGCTGAGATCAAGTGGTTTGGCCACGCCTGTTTCCGTATTCGGTCGCGAGATGCGACCATCCTGACCGACCCGGTCCCGCGCTCCTTTGGCTACAAGGTCGAAAAGCAGAAGGTCGACATCGTCACCTTCTCTCATGCGCACCCCGGGCACACCGCGCTCGAAATCGTTGCCAATGAGCCGAAGATCGTCGATGGACCCGGCGAATACGAGATGAACGATGTGTTCATCACCGGCGTTCGCACGTATCACGACGATAAGCGCGGCGCAGAGCTCGGGCGGAACACGGCCTATCTGTTTGAGATTGAGGACCTCGTCGTCCTTCATCTCGGTGACCTTGGCCACCAGCCCGGTGAGGACGAAATCGAAAAGTTCAGCGCGGCCGATATCGTCATCATCCCGGTCGGCGGCGGCCCGGTTCTGGACGCCAAGCAGGCTGTTGAGGTCATCAATTTGCTGGACGCGAAGATCGTTATCCCGATGCAATACCGCACGCCGAATGGCGATGCGCAACGAGACCCGCTGGAAAAGTTTCTGGCGGAGATGGGAGCTGCTGCGGCTACCCCTCGAGATAAGCTCGTCGTCCGGGCGAGCGATCTCGGCGAGTCGCCAGAAGTGGTCATCCTGAGCCTGTAGCGTCTGGCCGCGCGCTGAGTGCGCGGCCGGGCGGCGTGTTTGTTCATCAGCTCGCAGTTGCCAGACCGGCGAGTGCGAGCTCGGGTCTGGTTGTGGGGGCCGAGGAGCCTCCGGCGCTCCGGGCGGGGCTGCCGGAATGGCGTGGGCGGAGGATCGTGTAGTGCCCAAGTATATTTTCGTCACGGGTGGCGTCGTGTCGTCGGTCGGCAAGGGCATCTCGACGGCCTCGATCGGCAGATTATTGAAGGCGCGCGGTCTGAGCGTCGCCATTATGAAGCTTGACCCGTACCTCAACGTCGATCCAGGAACGATGTCTCCGTATCAGCATGGCGAGGTGTTCGTCACCGAGGATGGCGCTGAGGCGGATCTCGACCTCGGCCATTACGAGCGCTTCACCGACGAGAACGTCTCGCGCGGGTCGAACATCACGACCGGCCAGGTCTACTCCTCGGTCATTGCCAAGGAGCGTCGTGGCGACTATCTCGGCGGCACAATCCAGGTCATCCCGCATATCACCAACGAGATCAAGGATCGCATCCACCACCTCGCCCGCCAGCACCAGCCGGACGTCGTCATTGTCGAGGTGGGTGGCACCGTCGGCGATATCGAGTCGCAGCCCTTTCTGGAAGCGATTCGACAGATGCGCAAGGACGAGGGCCGGCGCAACGTCCTCTATATGCACGTCACCCTGCTGCCTCGTGTCGGCGCAACCGGGGAGATGAAGACCAAGCCGACGCAGCATTCGGTCCGCGAGCTGCGAGCGGCCGGTATCCAGCCGGATGTCATCATCGTGCGCGCAGATAGCGAGGTGACACCCGACATCGTCTCCAAGATCGCCCTCTTCTGCGACGTGGACGAGGACGCAGTCATCCCGCTCGAGACGGCGGAGACGATCTATGAGGTGCCGCTGATGCTGGAGGCGGCCGGACTGGGCGACTACCTGTCCCAGCACTTCTCCTGGCCCTCCGAGCCAGATCTCGCCGAGTGGACCGATCTGGTCGAGCACATCAAGACGCCGCGGAAGCGGCTGGAGATTGCCCTCGTCGGGAAGTACGTCGAGCTGCACGATGCCTACATGAGCGTCGCCGAGGCGCTGACGCACGCCGGGCTGGCCAACGATGTCGCAGTCGACATTCGGTGGGTGAACTCCGAGCAGCTTACCGAGGCGGAATTGCGCGAGCAGCTCAGCCACAGCGCCGGGATCGTCGTCCCTGGCGGCTTCGGGTCGCGCGGGATCGAAGGCAAGGTGCTGGCGGCGCGCTATGCCCGCGAGGAGCACGTGCCCTATCTCGGGCTGTGCTACGGGCTCCATATGGCGGCGATCGATGTCGCCCGCAACGTGCTGGGCCTGGCCGACGCAAACTCGACCGAGATCGACCCGGCGACCCGCAACCCGGTCATCGACCTCATGCCCGATCAGAAGGATGTCGAGATGGGCGGCACAATGCGGCTCGGCGCATGGCCCTGCAAGCTGGTCCCCGGCACCCGCGCAGCGGCAGCCTACGGAACCGACCTGGTTACCGAGCGTCACCGCCATCGCTACGAGATCAACAACGCCTATCGCGACGCGCTGGAGGAGGGTGGGCTGATCATCTCCGGCGAGTCGCCGGATGGCCGGCTGGCCGAGATCATGGAGCTGATCGATCACCCATGGTTCGTCGGTGTCCAGTTCCATCCCGAGCTCAAATCACGGCCGACCAGGCCGCACCCGCTGTTCCGCGACTTTGTCGCCGCCGCGACGAAGATCCTGCGTGAGGGCGAGCAGCGGCCGTTGCCGATTGAGCGATCCGAGCCGCGCGAAGCGCATTCCGTTTACGATTGATCGGCGAATATCTGGGGTTCTGGCGTGCCGGGGCATTGTGATACACTGCACGGAGTGTGAGGGGCGGGACCGTCATGGATAACCCGCTAGGTCCGGAGACTAAAAGAGACTGGCAAGCGATTGGCGCCGCCTCAGGGTTAGGCTTCACCGTCGTGGGCAGTCTCTTATTGTGTGTCGGGGGAGGAATTCTTCTCGACCGCTGGCTTGGGACCATGCCTATCTTTACACTCATTGGTGTAGTGCTCGGTCTTGGGGCGGCTGGGTATTCACTCTATGAGTTGGCTATGCTCGGTGATCCCAAACGGGGACGAGTGCAGCTGAAGTCGAAGACGGACGCCCAGACGCAGGGGGATTCAGGCTCGCGGTCGCGCCCTACGGACGCCGCGAAGCCGCGCGGAGGGGGACACTGAGTGGAAGTCCACGTCTCGGTTAAGGCGGAATCGCTCTGGTCTGCTGACCTCGGGCCACTCGGCACGCTCAACATCACGAACTCTTTCCTCCAGATGGTCATCGTCATGGCGGTGATCATCATCGTCGGCGCGCTGATCGCCCGGAAAGCCACCCTGATCCCCGGTCGCGCGCAGAGCATTTTCGAGATGGTCGCTGACTTCCTGCTCAGTCTGGTGGAGGGCGCGGCCGGCCGGCAGGTTGGCCGGAAGATCTTCCCGCTGATCGGCTCACTCTTCATCTTCATCATTCTCGCGAATTACTCCGGCCTGCTGCCGGGCGTCGGCACGATCCAGTGCAAGAGCCTGTGTGGCTGGTCGGAAAGCAACGAAACATCGGCGATGGTCGCCTCGGCCCAACACCCCGGCGACGGCGTTGTGACGCTGGCCTCGACGAAGGCCGAGCACGA
>CALMXF010000219.1 GCA_937870985.1 uncultured Chloroflexota bacterium | reverse complement strand
TGCTGGGCGCGGCTGCGTTCGGCGCGCTACTGGCCGCGGGGTTTGTGGCGCTGGCAGAGCAGATGGCTCGGGGAGGGGTGTGACGTGTGGTTGAGGGAAATACGCGGGGGTTGGCTGTTTGTGCTGGTGCTCGTGCTGATCGTGTTGACGACGACGGGGAGGTGTGTGTGACAGCGGTGACGTGGGGTGAGCTGCGGTTTGGCGACCGACGGCCGGGTGAGATGCCACGGGACGAGGACGAGGACGGGTCGCCGCTCGAAGCGTGGCTGCGGGCGCGGGGACGCTCGGAGTCGGAAGCACGGGATATCGCGATGACGGTTGCGCGCTGGCACTCGCCGGCGATGAGTTGTGACGTGCCGTGGCTGGTGGCCGCGGACTAGTGGCTATTCGCGGGTGGGTGGCGGGGACGGCGAAAGGAGCAGCCTGGCACACGGCAGACGGACAACGGCAGACGGAACCCAACACATGGACACATGGACAAACGGACTGACAAGGAGACGACACGATGAGTTTTGCGCTACCGACGGTGACCGACAGTGGCTTCGAGCAGTGCCCGCAGGGGCTGTACGTGCTCCGGCTCAAGGAGATGGAGGACGGCATCGAAGGCCGCGAGGAGTTTGGGAGCGGCGAACGGGTGAAGTGGGTGTTCGAGATCACCCGGGTCATCGACGCCGAGCCAAACGAGTCCAGCCGCGACAACCCCGACCCGAAGTCCATCGAGGAATGGGTCGGCGAGGAGTTCTGGGCGTTCACGTCCAAGAGCCTGAACGTCAAGGCGACCATGAAAGCGTGGGCGGAGGCGCTGCTGGGACGTGAGCTCACCAAGCAGGACAACCTCAACGCCAGCGACCTGTTGGGCAAGTCGGCAAAGGCGACGGTCGGACGCGGGCAGACGGGCCGGCAGAAGATCACAAGCCTGATGCCAATCAAGACGAAGACGAAGCCGAAGCCCGTTGACGACCTCGACGAGGCGGACGACGAGCTGGGCTTCTGACACAACGCCTGAGCCGCTGAGGACACGCCTTGGCGGCTCCACGTTGCGCCAGAGGAGGCACGAAGAGATGGGGTGGAAGCGATGAAGGTGCGCCGGAATATTTCAAAGAGTGTTCGGTTCGCGGTCTTCGCGCGTGACCAGTTCACGTGTTGCTACTGCGGGCGGCGCGCGGACGCCGTCGAGCTACACGTCGATCACGTTGTGCCGGTTAGCGCAGGAGGGACGAACGAGATGACGAACCTGCGGACGGCATGCATTGAGTGCAACCTCGGCAAAGGGTCTATGCGGGGTGTTACCCCTCCGAAAGCTGAGGGGGTGACGGCCATCGTTGGCCTGTGCTTCCACTCATTCACGGAAGACGGCCAGATCGAATGGCAGGGGCGTATCAGCGCTTATGACAAGGCGAGCGACTCGTATGTCTGCGACCTCCTGAGCTGGGTTGATGGCGCAGCGTCAAACGTCGTCATCGTGCCTGCCGCGACCATTGGCTCGTTCGCGCTTTATCGCAGTGATTACGACATGCGGCGTGCCTATGCAGACCATACAGGGATCTCAGCATCTGACTTCGAGGACATGGAGACGTGGCTCAGCGTGCTGTCAGGTCGCGGTGCTGCGTGAGCCACGCAAGCGGGCGCATTGATGCTGTCCGGGACTATGTGCGCCGTGGCTGGGCTCCGGTGCCGGTGCCTGGCCGCTCAAAGAACCCTGGATTCGACGACTGGGAGAAACTGCGCATCACCGAGGATGATGTAGAGCGCCACTTCCCGGCCGGTAAGAACGTCGGGCTGATTCTCGGGGAGGCGTCGAACGGGCTGACGGACGTTGACCTCGACACCCCTGAAGCGCGCCGTCTGGCCGCGACGTTCCTGCCACCCACCACGCTGAAGCACGGACGCGAGAGTAACCCCGACTCGCACTGGTGGTATGTCTGCGATCCGACGCCCGACACCAAGCGATTCAAGGATGTGAACGGCGAGACGCTCTGTGAAGTCCGCGGCAGTGGCGTCCAGACCATCGTGCCACCGAGCGTGCATCCCGACGGCGAGCTGATCGAGTGGTCAGGGATCGGCGAGCCGGCGGAAATTGACGGCCGGATCCTGCGTCACTACGTCGCCCAGCTCGCGGCATGCACGCTGTTGGCGCGTCATTGGCCGAGCACTGGATCCCGACATGATGCGTCACTGGCACTGGCGGGGGCGCTACTGCGGCACGGGTTCACAACCGACGCGGCGACGGTCTTCGTGACGGCGGCGGCGCGTGTAGCGGGCGATCCCGAGATCACTGACCGGGAACACGCGGTGCGCGATACGGCAGCCGCGCTCCGCAAGGGCGACAAGGTCACCGGGATACCGACACTGGTTGACCTCTTCGGTGATCGGGTGATCGACCGTTTCTGCACATGGTTGGAGATCAAGCCTGCCGAGCAGGGGCCAACGATTCTGTTTGATGCGCCCGCGCTGGAGCCGGACGAACGTATCGAGTGGCGGGACATCCTCGATAACACGCCACTGTCGGCTGACCGGCTGCCGTACTGGATGGAGCGCCTCGTCGCGCACATCCACCCGTACACCTGCATGTTCCCGGATGACTGGTCGGTGATGCTGGCACTGCCGTACTGGTCTGCGCTCTGGCCAAAGCCGCTTCTGCAGAATCTCCATCTCAACATCTGGACGCTCGGCCTGGGTATCCAGGGCATCGGCAAGAACATCGCCACGGACGAGCTGATCGCTATTCTGGCAGGCGTTTCCGGCGACGATAGAGAAGACGGCATCGTTCTTTATACCGCAGGTTCTCCAGAAGGAATGTGGGACGCCCTCGACGGTACTGGCAAGCGGATGTTCTGCTACCACGACGAGTTCGCAGGCTTCCTGAAGCTCCTCCGTCGCGACCATATGCAATCGGCGCGGGAATCGCTCTGCTCGCTCTACGATGGCCGCGTTGTTGCATACCATCGAGCCCGGAAGAACAGCATAACGATCCTCAACCCGCACGTTGCGGTTGCGGCAACCACGACGCCGGCGGCTATCCGTGAGTTCGCCGAGGCGCAGGATCTGTCGAACGGGTACCTGTCTCGATTCATGATCTGCGCGCCGGACGCCTACCAGATAGCGCCCGCCTACTACCCCAGTGATTCTGTGGCTCGGCGTGATCTCGTCCGCGAGCTGGCTGCACACCTGCATCGCTATCGTGACATTAGCGCGATCCACTGGGACGGCTCCGGACAGGACGATCCCGACCGGCTGCTCGCATACCGTGAGCACCTCGGGATGAACAACGGCGCGCTAATCGACCTCGACCGGCGAAGCTCGGACGAGGTCATTCCAGTTGGCCGGCTTCTCGCCCGCGTCAAGAAGATCGCCGCGTTACTGGAGCTGGCAGAGCGTAGCCCGAACGTGGCCGGGGAGACGGCCTATGTGCGATCCGAGCACCTGGAGACGGCCATTGACATCGTTGAGCGGTCTTACGCCTACGCCGTCCGCGTCGTCAACTGGGTCGGTCTGTCGCCCGATTATGAGTTGTCGCACCGCGTCTATCAGCTACTCACAGAGCAGCGGGAAGGGATGACACAACGAGAACTGTGCCGCCGGACGCATCGGAAGGCGTCCGAGATGAAGATCGCGCTGGAACTGCTTATCAGCGATGGGCGAGTTGCTTCTCGCAAGGTTGGGAGGGCTGAACGATGGATCGCCGCCTGAAGGTGACATGTCACAAGAATGGTGACAGTTCGGTGACAGTTCATAACCTCTCTTTTCCCTATATAGATAAGGAAAAGAGAGAGAAGAGAGATGAAGTGTCACCTGTCACACGTGTCCCTCTCTTGCACGCTTTTTTGCTTGCGCGCGAATAGGGTGGGGGTGACACGTGACACTTCGACCGTTTAGGGCTTCAGATCAAGGAAAACGACCCCCTGAAGTGTCACATGACACTTCGGCGACAGGTGACACTCCGAGCGAAGCGATCGACGCAGCGACCGAAACCCGCGAGCGGCTACATGCCGGGGTCGCGTATCTCACCGGGCATCTCGCCGACCGCGAGCGGTTCAACC
>CALMXF010000218.1 GCA_937870985.1 uncultured Chloroflexota bacterium | reverse complement strand
TGTTCCCCCGTTTGCCGTCGATGCGGCCACATTGAAATCCCTTGGGTTCACTTCGGTGCAACCTGGGAACTGGGATATGCCAGTCACTCCTTTCCTCAACGGAGTGGATCCAACGCGAACCTACCGATTGAACGGAGATGATCAGGCATGGGAACAGCGGTTCGTTCTCGATGGAGGCAGCATACGCGGCGTCTATCTCGAAGTGGATGAGTCCGGACGCTTCATTGTCATGAACGGTTGGGATGAGGACGTCGTCGGTCGGGTCTCGAATATCGTGCAACAGATCTATGGCGACCTGGACATGTATTCTGTGGACTCAGTTTTCGAGAACGTGTTTGAGTCATTATCGAATACGGAAAGCCAATGCACGATCGCGATATCGAAATGTTTGAAGATGTAATCTCCATACTGACGATAGCAATTACCAATTATGCTGATAATACGAATATAGCAACACATCTAACGACGGAAAGGATACGGAGTCGATGTCCAGAGTAAGAGCGATGCGCCGACATCGCTAGATCTCGCGTATAATCCTTGTTGTATCCTGATGACGACTCCACTGAACGAGAGGGTGGATGTAGTGGCGCCGGTTATACCTGACGTCGCGAGCGGCGTAAGTCGTCTACATCTACGTATAGCTGAGACGTTGACTGCAGTGAATCCGTTACTCCGGAGGCGGAATCGCTATTATCTTCGCGCCAATCCACCCGACTTGCCCGTCCCGCCGGCGGCGCTGCTGATGCGAGTCGCAGGGTCGCCGAATGTTCGCTGGTTCCTGGAAGGGGGTCGGCTCGCGCTCACGAGCATCACCGACGCGCTCGACCGTCAGGGGGTTGCGGCCGGCAACCTCGACACAGTGCTCGACTTTGGCTGTGGTTGCGGGCGGGTGGTTCGTCACTGGCCGGGAGTCAGCGGCGCGACCATGTCGGGCGTCGACTACAATCCGGAGCTGATCGGCTGGTGCCGGAAGAATCTCCCGTTCGGCGCGTTTCAAGTCAATCAGCTCGCGCCGCCGCTGGCATTCGGCGATGCGTCCTTCGATCTGGTCTACGCGCTCTCGGTGTTCACGCACCTGCCCGAGGCGCTACAGAATGCCTGGCTCGACGAGCTTGCTCGCGTCCTGCGACCCGGCGGCCATCTGTTGCTGACGCTGCACGGCGAGCACTACCGGCCGGAGCTGACTGACGCCGAACGGGCAGTATTCGACGCTGACGATCTCGTGGTCCGTCACGCAATCGTCGCAGGCACGAACCGCTGCACGACATTCCACCCGCCCGCCTACGTCCAGCAACAGATGCAACGCGGCCTGACGCTGGTCGAGCACCTCCCCGAGGGCGCGGCTGGCAATCCGTTCCAGGATCTCGTGCTGTTTCACAAAGACTATGTTCGGTTGTGAGACGGACTTCTCCGGTTGACAGATGCGCCTCTGCCCAGTGTGTAATTCCCGGGCATTCTTGTTAACAGGACATCTGGGGCCACGGGTAGCATGCGTGAAGACGCACGTTCACATGTCAACCGTGGCCGACCAACTCCGATACCGCCTGTTGAAGTCGCCGCTCAACTCAGGAGGCGGCGGATCGTCGTCTCATACACCTGCGCCTGCGTGACGAGGTCATCGACGAAGACCGCCTCGTTCGCGCCGTGGGCGGCCTCGCCGGAGGGGCCGAAGCCGACCGTGTCGATGCCGGCGAAGCGGTAGAGCCGCCCATCGGTCGCGCCGGCCCAGGTGGCGAAGTACTCCGGCTCGCGACCCAGGACCTCGCGGACACTCTCCTGTACCGCCTTGACGATCGGCGACGTGTCCTCGGTGATGTTGGCCGGCGTGTAGCCGTCCTCCTTCGACGGCAGGATCTCGTAGTTGAAGTTCGGGTCCTCGGCTTTGACCGCGTCGAGCTTGGCGCGCACCTCGGACATGACGCTCTCCTCGGTCTCGCCGGGGATCGTGCGCCGGTCGACGGTGATGGTGCACTCGCCTGGCACGACGTTCGAGACGATCCCGCCTTCGATCTTGTTGACGCTGATCACCGGCTTGCCGACGGCTGGGTGCTCGCGGTCGATGTCGCCCTCCAGCGCCAGGATGCCCTTGGCTGCCAGCGCGATGGCGTTGATCCCGCTGACTCGCGCCGCGGCGGTGTGCGAGGCCTTGCCGATGAAGCGCACGCGGAACCCGCAGATGCCGGGCTCGGCGTTGCGCACCTTCAGCTGGCTCCCCTCGCCGATCAGCACATAGTCGGGCCGGGGGATGCGGCCGGCCTCGATCTCGTCGAGCACGTGGATCGTGCCGTAGTCCGCGCCGCGCTCCTCGTCGCAGACGATATGCGCCTGCAGCGTGCCATGCAGCGGCGCATCCTTGAGCGCCAGCATCGTGTAGATCATCACGCCGACGGCGCCCTTCATGTCGGACGAGCCGCGACCGTAGATCTTCTTGCCGTCCTCCGACAGCACGCCCTTGAGTGGGTCGGTCCGCCAGCGGTCGGGGTCGGAGACCGGCACCGTGTCGAGGTGGCCGTTCATCGCGATGATCGGGCCGTTGCCATCGCCGATCCAGGCGACGACGTTCGGCCGCTCCTGGTCGCGGGCGGTGACGACGTAGTCGATGCCCGCCCCCTCGAAGATGCCGGCCACGTGCTGCATAACCGCCAGCTCGTTGCCCGAGACGCTCGGGATACTGACGAGGTCGGTCACCAACTCCACCAGCCGGTCGCGGTCGATCTGCGG
>CALMXF010000217.1 GCA_937870985.1 uncultured Chloroflexota bacterium | reverse complement strand
TCGGTCGGCTGCCGGCGGACGGCGAGCGGTGGGAGCGGGAGTTGGCGCTCGGCTTGTTGGCCGGGGTGCTGCGCGGCGGCTACGATCTGTGGGAGGGGCCGCAGTGGTATACGACATGGGAGGATATCGTTATCGCCGGCAAGGCAGCGATCGGCTGATCGTAGCGGTGTGGGCGCGGCTCGGATTCTCCTCTGCCCCCGCGTCAACCCTGACCGCATCGACTGTGCGGTCGTGCCGGTCTGTTTTGTGGCGTCAACGACAGCCAATCCAGCGGAGAATGCTCCACCATGCACTCCACCAAGGAATCCGGTGTCACGCGCGCAGTGATAGTTCTCGACGGTCGCGAGGTTCCGGTGACGATCCGCCCGAGCGATCGCGCGCGTCGGCTGCGGCTGCGGGTGTTGCCGGAGATCGGCCTGGAGATCGTCGTTCCGCGCGGCGCAACTCGCGACGACGCGCTTGTGTTCGCCCGCCGCGAGCGAGATTGGATCCTCCGCCAGCTTGCGATGCTGCCGCGGTCCGCGCCGCTCCTGACGATCGCCGATGGCGTCGCGATTCCCTACCTTGGCGGGCCGCTCCGCATCCGGCTCATCCGCGCAGGACGCACGCGACGAATAGGCGATGAGCTTGTGCTTCCAGTAGCCGCCGGCCTGGATGTGGTCGAACGTTGGTATCGCGCCGAGGCTCGCCGGCTGAGCGGCGAACGCGCTAGCGCGCATGCCGCCACGCTGGGCGTAACGTTCGGCCGGCTTGCGATCAAGGACACGCGGTCACGTTGGGGAAGCTGCTCCTCGAAGGGCAACCTGAATCTATCCTGGCGGTTGGTGATGGCGCCGATGGAGGTGCTCGACTACGTCGTTGCTCACGAAGTTGCCCACCTCCGCGAGATGAATCACTCTCCGCGCTTCTGGGCGACCGTTGAGACGCTCTGTCCACAGTACCGTGAGCATCGACGCTGGCTGCGGGCCAATGGCCCCACGCTCGCTGCCTGGCCGCGTGTCACCCCCTGATGCGTGAGGAGGACTGCCCTGTCTGCCGGGATTCAGCCGTTGTTGCTCGCCCGACATCAGGGCTCGGTGGGCCTGTCCTCGGTCTGGCCGGCCATCGGTACAATTCCACCGACAACCTGTGATCCGCGTCCGACCGTAGAGGAGTCAGTGTGAACCAGGCCGAAGGCGCTACTATCCAGGCAGAGACCGCCGCTGAGAGGCTCCTCAAGGAGTCGCCGACGCAGGTCGATACGGCGATTGTCATCGACTTCGGCAGCCAGACCGCTCAGGTGATTGTTCGCCGCGTCCGTGAGGCGAATGTCTATTGCGAGCTGGTACCGTACGACGCCGACGCGACAGTGCTCGACAGGCTGAAGCCGAAGGGGATCATCCTCTCCGGCGGGCCGGAGAGTGTTTATGCCGAGGGCGCGCCGCAACTGCCAGACTGGGTCATCGGCAGCGGCCTGCCGATCCTCGGCATTTGCTATGGGATGCAGGCGCTTGCTCACGCGCTGGGCGGACGAGTGGCGCCGAGCGACCACCGCGAGTTCGGCCCCGCCCGCGTCCAGCGCGTCGCCGAGCACGCGCTGTTCCGCGACCTGCCGGCCGAGTTCGATGTCTGGATGAGCCATGGAGACCGGATCGAGCAGGTCCCGGACGGTTGGGAGCCGCTGGCGGTAAGCCCCGCCTCCCCGATGGCGGCGATGGGAGTCGCGACCCGTGTCGGCGTCCAGTTCCATCCCGAGGTTGCCCATACGCCACTCGGTCGGATGATGATCCGGAACTTCCTGTTCGATATTTGTGGCTGCACCGGCAACTGGACTTCTGGGTCGTTTATCGACGCAACCATCGCAGATATTCGCCACCGCGTAGGAGACGATCGAGTGCTGCTGGCGCTTTCAGGCGGTGTCGATTCATCTGTCGCTGCCGCGCTCATCCATCGCGCGATCGGTGACCGACTGACGCCCGTGTTCGTGAACAACGGGCTGCTCCGCGAGGGCGAAGCGGAAATGGTTCAGGAGGTATTCGGCCGGCACTTCGGGATGAACCTGGTCTACGTGGACGCGACCGACCGGTTTCTTGGCCGGCTGAGGGGTGTGACGGACCCGGAGGAGAAGCGCAAGACGATCGGCGATGAGTTCATCCGCGTCTTCGAGCGTGCCGCCGTCGAGCAGAGCGGGACAAAGCCATTCCGCTTTCTCGCCCAGGGCACCCTCTATCCGGATGTCATTGAGTCGGCCACGCCCGATAACAAGGCCGCGCACAAGATCAAGACGCACCACAACGTCGGCGGGCTGCCGGAGGATCTGGCGTTCGACTTGATTGAGCCACTTCGCTTCCTGTTCAAGGACGAGGTCCGCGAGGTCGGCAGGGCGCTCGGCCTGCCGCGCGACATCGTCGAGCGCCAGCCGTTTCCCGGGCCGGGACTGGCCGTCCGGTTGCTGGGCGAGATCACCGAGGAGGATCTCGCGATCCTGCGGCGCGCCGACGCGATCGTCCGGCAGGAGATCGAAGCCGCCGAACTGGACGACGACGTCTGGCAGTACTTTGCGGTTCTGTTGCCGGTGCAATCCACCGGGGTCATGGGTGACTACCGCACGTACGCGAAGGTCTGCGCCATCCGGGCAGTCACCAGCGAAGATGCGATGACCGCCGACTGGGCGCGGCTGCCCCACGATCTGCTGGCGCGGATGTCCTCGCGGATCATCAACGAGGTTCAGGGCATCAACCGCGTTGTTTACGATATCTCCAGCAAGCCGCCGAGCACGATTGAGTGGGAGTAGCAGTGCAGCGTCCACGATCTCAGATGCGCATCCTGGTCGTCGGGTCGGGCGCGCGCGAACACGCGCTCGTCTGGAAGCTGGCCCAGAGTAGCCGGGTCGGAGAGCTGCTGGTCGCGCCGGGCAACGCCGG
>CALMXF010000216.1 GCA_937870985.1 uncultured Chloroflexota bacterium | reverse complement strand
GGCGGCGGATCACACGTAACTACCGGCAAGACCACCACAGCCTTGTGATGGAGGAGAGTCGTGAAGAAGCTTATCAATAAGGTCGACGATGTCGTCCGCGAGTCGCTGGAAGGTATCGCCGCGGCCCATCCGTCGTTGCTGCGGGTTGATCCCGAGCTCAAGGTGATCGTGCGCGCCGACGCGCCGATCGCCGGGAAGGTCGGCGTCGTCTCCGGTGGCGGCAGCGGTCACGAGCCGCTGCATGGCGGTTTCGTCGGCATGGGCATGCTCGACGCCGCCTGTCCCGGCGAGGTGTTCACGTCACCTGTCCCGGATCAGATGCTGGCTGCGACGAAGGCGGTCGACGGCGGCGCTGGGATCATTCATATCGTGAAGAACTACACTGGCGACATCATGAACTTCGAGCTGGCGGCGGAGTTGGCCGAGGTTGAGGGGATCACCGTGCGGAGCGTCGTCATCAATGACGATGTCGCCGTTCTGGACAGTCTCTACACGGCAGGCCGGCGCGGCGTCGGCGGGACGGTGCTGGCCGAGAAGATCACCGGCGCGCTGGCGGAGCGCAGGGCCAGCCTCGATGACGTCACCGCGATCTGCCGAAAGGTGAACAACAATGTCCGCACCATGGGCATGGCGCTGACCTCCTGCACGGTGCCAGCCGCCGGCAAGCCGACATTCGACCTCGCCGAGAACGAGATGGAGATCGGCATCGGAATCCATGGCGAACCAGGCCGGCATCGACTGCCACTGGCGCCGGCCGACGAGATCGTCGACATGTTGACGACACCGATCGTTGACGATCTCGGTCTCCGGCAGGGCGAGCAGGTGCTGGCCTTCGTCAATGGGATGGGCGGCACCCCGCTGATGGAGCTTTACATCGTCTATCGCCACCTCGACAGGATCCTCCGAGGTCAGGGCGTTACGATCGTCCGTTCGCTCGTCGGCAACTACATCACGTCGCTGGAGATGGCCGGCACATCGATCACACTGCTGCGGCTGGACAACGAGCTGACCGATCTGTGGGACGCGCCAGTCCACACGGCCGCGCTGCGTTGGGGCGTATGATCCCGGCGACGCACGACGTAGCGGGTTGAGGAGGCTGGATGGGTAACACGGACGGATTGGGGCTCGCGATCGTCGAGCGGGTTCAGGCCACGCTTGCCGAGCACTCGGTCGAGCTGACCCAGCTCGACGCGGCGATCGGCGATGGCGACCACGGCACCAACATGAACCGCGGATTCACCGCCGCATGGGCGAAGGTTCAGGAGCAATCGGACCAGTCGCTGGCCGCAGTGATCAAGGCGGTTGCGATGACGTTGATCTCGACCGTTGGCGGCGCTGCCGGCCCCCTCTACGGCACGGCGTTCCTGCGCGCATCGGCGGTCATTCCCGCCAATGGCGCAACGACGACGACAGATCTCGCAGCCGCGATGAAGGCGGCGCTGGAGGGAGTCCAGGCGCGCGGCAAGGCGACGACGGGCGAGAAGACGATGGTCGACGCGATTTCACCCGCAGTCGATGCGTTGACCGCGGCCGTCGAGGCGGGCGCCAGCTTTGGTCTGACCTCGCGCAAGGACGGCTCGGTG
>CALMXF010000215.1 GCA_937870985.1 uncultured Chloroflexota bacterium | reverse complement strand
CGAGCGGCGTCGCTGGCCGAGCCCGGCGATATCGTCCTGCTGTCGCCTGGTTGCGCCAGCTTCGGCCTCTTTCGCGATGAGTTCCACCGGGGCGAGGAGTTTCGCGCCGCGGTGCAGCGGCTGGAACGGGACGCTCAATGATGAGGCGACGTCCTGCTTCGGCGGCCGCGGCGCGGCCACGGTATCACGATCCTGACTGGTGGCTCTTCGCGGTGCTGGCAACGCTAGTCATGTTCGGCACCGTGATGATCTTTTCCGCGACATTCCCCGACACTGCCAGCACCGGCGGTGTCGGTCAGTACAGCGTCCTCGCCCGCCAGATCATCTACGTTCTGATCGGCACGGCAGGATTGCTGGTCGCGATGCAGGTGGACTACCACCGCTACGCGCGCTGGTCGCTCGTCGGGATGGTCGCAATTCTGTTCGTCCTGGCCGCTCTCGTCTTCGTCCCCGGCGTCGGCGCTGAGGTGTACGGGGCGAAGGCATGGATATTCGTCGGGCCGATCTCGATCCAGCCGAGCGAGATGGCCAAGCTGGCGATGATTCTGTATATGGCAGCCTGGTTTGCCGGCAAGGGAGGCAAAGTCCGCTCGGTCTCGTCCGGTCTGGCGCAATTCTGCGTCGTCCTGGGGTTGTTGATCGGGCTGCTGATGCTTGAGCCGGATCTGGGCACGGCCTCGCTGGTGGCGACAATCGGCGTGGCGATGTTCTTCGTCGCTGGGGCCGCGCCCATCCAGTTCGCGGCGCTGCTGATCGCCGGGGCCGCTGGCTTCCTGGCAATGGCGCTCAGCGCCTCGTACCGACGCGACCGGCTGTTGCTGTTTCTCAACCCCGACTCCGACTTGCAGAATCTGGGTTGGCAGCTGTTTCAGGCGCGACTGGCGCTCGGGTCCGGCGGGCTTTTCGGCGTTGGGTTGGGCGCCAGCCGGCAGAAGTTCTCCTGGCTACCGGCGGCGCATAACGACGCGATCTTCGCCGTCATCGGCGAGGAGCTGGGGTTGGTCGGCGCGGTCGTCGTTGTTGGCCTGTTCATCATCCTCGCCTACCACGGCTACCGGATCGCCATGCGTGCGCCGGACACGTTCGGAACGCTGATTGCGGTCGGTATTACAACCTGGATCGCGTTCCAGGCGGCATACAACATCGGCGGCGTCACGCTGGCGATTCCGTTCACCGGGATCCCACTGCCGTTCATTTCGGCCGGCGGCTCGTCACTCGTCGTTGCGATGACCGCCGTTGGCGTGCTGCTCAACATCTCGCGCCAGACGCTTTCCGAGGCAGAGCTTCGGCCAGTCAGCGTCGCGCAACCCGACACGCGCCCCGAACCAGCCATCGTGACACAGCCAGCCTACCGACCACATCCATCCCGCCCGAGCCATCGCCGGACACCGCGTCGCCAACCGTCGGAGCGGCGCCCGGCCGAATCGCTGTCGCCTGGCCCGCGATCCGAATGGTCGGAGCCGTGGTCGTGAGCGGATTCGATCTCGGCGATCTGCGCCTCCCTGACCCGCCGGCCCGGTTGCACATGATCGGGATCGGCGGAGTTGGCGTCAGCGGGCTGGCCCGGATGCTGGCCAGGCGTGGCTATACGG
Organism: uncultured Chloroflexota bacterium; assembly: GCA_937870985.1. Classification (GTDB taxonomy): domain Bacteria; phylum Chloroflexota; class Chloroflexia; order Thermomicrobiales; family CFX8; genus JAMLIA01. The sequence continues at coordinate 1,739 of CALMXF010000215.1, read as the reverse complement.
TGACTGGCTCTGATCTGAATGACTCGCCAACCGTCCGCGATCTGCGTTCGGAAGGCATCCCCGTTGCCGTCGGCCACGACGCGGCTAACGTCGGTGACGCCGAGCTGGTTGTGATGACCGCGGCGCTGCGGCCGGAAAATCCGGAGCTCATCGAGGCGACACGGCGGGGTATCCGCGTCGTCAAGCGCGCCGCGGTGCTTGGTCTGCTCGCCAACCCGGCGGTGTGCCTGGCCGTGTCTGGTTCACATGGCAAGTCCACTACATCGGGGATGGCCGCGCTGGCGCTTGAGCGGGCCGGCCTGGATCCGTCATTCGCCGTCGGAGCGACCGTTCGAGAGCTCGGCACGAACGCACGATCGGGCGCCGGCCCGCACTTCGTCGTCGAAGCCGACGAGTACGATTATTCGTTCCTCTGGCTTCGACCCCGTGTTGCGATCGTCACCAATATCGAGCACGATCACCCGGATATCTTCCCCGATCTCGACGCCGTGCTGCATGCTTTCGAACGCTTCGCTGCCGGTATCCAACATGGTGGGACGCTGGTGTTGCCGGCCGAGGACGCGGGCAGTCACGCCCTCTACGATCGGCTTGAGCGAGGCGGATACGACCGGCAGATCATCACGTTCGGCGAGCACGATGGCGATTGGCGGGTGAACCGCAGCGAGTCGGGCGCGACTGTCTCCGGGCCGGCCGGGCAGGTGTTCGAGTTGCGGCTCGCGGTGCCAGGCAGGCACAATCTTCTGAATGCGTTGGCGGTGTTGGCGGCGGCCGACGGGCTTGGGGTTGATGCTGCCCGGCTGGTTGCCGGGCTCGATTCGTTTGGCGGTGTCAGTCGCCGGTTCGAGATCCTGCGCGACGACGATCTTACGGTCGTCAGCGATTACGCGCATCACCCCACCGAGGTGGCAGCGACGATCGCCGCGGCGCGGGAGCGCTATCCGGGGCGGCGAATTGTCGCCATCTTCCAGCCGCACACGTACTCTCGCACCCGCGCGCTGCTCGTCGAGTTCGCGTCCGCGCTCGATGCGGCGGACATAGTCGTGCTGGCCGAGATCTACCCGGCGCGGGAGGTGGATTCGCTCGGTGTCGCATCGGCGGATATCGCCGTCCGGATGCAGCGTCAGCCGTCCGTTGTGGACCAGGCGAGTGACGCCGCGCACAGCACGCGCGCGCTGCTGCAGCCAGGCGATGTCGTCCTGGTGATGGGAGCGGGCGACATCTATCAGGCGGCCGAGGCGCTTGCTGGCGACGATACGCCGGAAGACTGAGTCACTACTGGCGGGCAGGCCGGCGGTGGTGGCGGAAGGCAGGACCATAATCATGAGCGGACGAACGCGCGCGGCGAGCGTGCCCCCGATCGAGGTGTCCGAGCGGGACGCGACGATCAAGATCCAGCCACAGGCACGGACCGACCTCTACAACACATTTCGGGTCGGAGGGCCGGCTGATTATCTCGTCCGGGCAGGAACGGCAGACGAGATCGGCCTCGCGTTACGCTGGGCGGGAGAGCACGGTCTACCGGTCACTATCTTCGGTGGCGGATCGAACCAGCTGGTCAGCGATCGTGGCATCCGTGGGTTGGTTGTGCTGGTCCGCCGGCCCGGCAAGGATGCCGAGGCCGGTCTTGAGGTGCTGGAGGAGGACGACAAGAGCGTTCTCGTCCGCGTGCCAGCGTCGGCGCCGTCGAGCTGGTTTGGCCGGACTGCCGCAGAGCGCGGCTGGGCAGGACTCGCCTGGCT
>CALMXF010000214.1 GCA_937870985.1 uncultured Chloroflexota bacterium | reverse complement strand
ACCACCGAGATCTACACTCTTTCCCTACACGACGCTCTTCCGATCTGTTCGGCGTCGTAGAGTCGCCGCAACTCGTGCCGGGCGCGGAACAGGCCCGACTTCACCGCCGCCCGCGACGCGCCGAGCCGCTCGCCGATCTCGGCGCACGACAGCTCATCGCGCTCTCTCAGCAGTAGCAACGTCCGCGAGCGGTTGCTCATCCGCCCGAGGGCGCCGGAGACCTCGGACTGTGCCTCACGGCGCAGCAGCCATCGCTCCGGGTCGGTCGTCGCGTCATGGTCGGGAATAGCGGCTGCGATCTCCGGCGACAGATTGGTCGTTGCGGAGCGGGCGCGCTGGCGGCCGAGATCGTGGCAGGCATTTGTCACGATCCGATAGAGCCAGGCGCGGACGTTCATCGCCCCGGCTGTCTTCGGGAGCGCCACAAGGGCGCGGGCAAACGTCTCCTGAGTTACATCGGCGGCGTCGTTCGGGTCTCCGGTCAACCGCAGCGCGTGCCAGTACAGTTCGTTGAAATGTCGTTCGTAGATCGCTCCGAACGCATTCCGATCGCCCTTTCGAGCGCGCACAATCAACTCATCGATGGGGTCGACAACGATGCTCGGCGCGGTGTCGACTGACACGACGGAAGAGGATGCCACCGTGACCCTCCTTGCCCGGGACAGGCCGCTCGATGGAATGCCGTATCGGCGTCGCGCGGCGATGGCCCGACTGCAGTCATTTGATCATCGGCAGAGTTTCAGCCGCGCGACGGAATTGGGCGCTGCCGTGGCAATGGTGTGACAATCTGGCCCGCGGCACTGCCCGTGCGACAATAGGGCATTGGCGCTGACGCTGCCGGCGGCCGACCGCAAGACGGGTGATATGCGAGCAGGCGAGACGAGCTTGGCTGACAGAAACAGACGAAACCACTCGTGGCCCGGCGCATTCGCCCCCGACCGGCTACTTGCGCATGGCGTCGCCATCTGCGATTCAACGTCCCCACCCTACGACATCGTCGGCGATGTCCACGGCTGTATCGATGAGCTGCGGGATCTGCTGGACCGCCTTGGCTATCAGCTTGACGGCGATATCGCCCGCCATCCGGCCGGCCGGACGCTGGCTTTTCTCGGCGACCTCAACGACCGTGGGCCAGGCAGCATCGCGGTCTGGTCGATCGCGGTCGCCTCGCTGGCAGCTGGCACGGCGCTCTATGTGCCAGGCAACCACGACAGCAAGTTCGCTCGCTATCTGATGGGCCGCGATGTCCATCTCACCTACGGGCTGGCCGAGACGGTCAATGAGCTGCTGGCGCTTCCACCACGCCGCCGTGATGCGTTGGGCACGGCGATCGCCGATCTGCTAGCCACGACACCGCCCTACCGTATTCTCGACCGCGGCCACCTTGTGATCGCTCATGCCGGCATCGAGGAATGGATGATCGGACGGGTCGACCGGGAGATCTCCGCCTTCTGTCGCTTCGGCGAGCCGACCGGGGAGCGCTCGCCCTGGGGCTTCCCCATCCGCCGCGATTGGGCTGCAAGCTATCGCGGGGACGCGCTCGTCGTCTACGGACACACGCCGATGCACGCTGCCGAATGGCGGAATAACACGATCAACATCGACACCGGCTGCGCGTTCGGCGGCACGCTGACCGCCCTGCGCTACCCCGAGCGGGAGATCGTCGATGTTCCGTCCCACCGCTCCTACGCCGAGCCATCGATGGAGGCGCGGGTCAACCCGCCACCCTCGTCTGTCGCCGCCGGTGACAGCTGACCGGCTCTCTACCTCCTCCGTTTTCGTGGCGTGGCTTATGCGTCAGAATTAGCGGCCAAGTAGACAGGTTCCTGCCTGTTCGACGGGACAGGTAGCGTGGTAGAGTTCAGCACGCACGTGATGGTCGTCACGCGATTGCAGTAGCCCCGACAGAGATGGGTCGCCCCATCGCGGATGGGGAAAGAGAACAACAATAGTCCATGCCAATCGTTCGCGCTTTCGTTCGACAGGGCCGGATGGTCCTCTCCCGATACGGCATCTTCATCTGGTTGGCGCTCCTTACCCTCCTCGCGGTCGGTTTCGTTTCCCGCCAGCAAGCTGAAATTCAACAGATTGGCGCGGCGCTAGCGGACGCCGATCGATTCTGGCTGGCCGGCATCGTTGTCGCGCAGCTTGTCGCGCTTGTCCTCTCTGGCCTGACCTATAAGGTCATCCTGCGCCGGCTGGGTCATCACGTCCGCCTGCACCAGGTCGTCGACCTTCACCTGCAGCGCCATGTCGTCGGCACGCTGACGCCGGTCAGTGGTCCGGCGTCGGTCTACGTGCTCATTCGTAACCTGGCCCAGCGTGGCGTCTCGACTGACGATGCGCTGCTGACGACGACGCTGCGCAGCGCAACCGGCTACGCGTCGTTCGTCCTGCTGCTGATCCCGACGTTCTTGTTCCACCGACCGTCCGGTATCGCGCTGATCGGCGCGGCGATCCTCGTCAGCATGCTTGCTGTCATGACGGCATTGATTTCGCTCCTGTTGCGTCAGCGTCGACATGCTCACGCAAGCGGTCCGCTCCAGCGCCATCTGCCGAAGCGTGTCGTTGCGTTTGTCGATCATGCCCGCGACTATGGCATCCGTGGGCAGGACCTGGCGTTGCCGTTTGTGGTGGGGTTGGCCCAGAACCTGGTAAGCGCCGTTACGCTGTTCGTCGCCCTGCGGGCGATGCACCAGGATGTCTCGCCAGTCGTGGTGCTCGTCGGGTTCACGGCCGGGACGATGTTCAGCCTCGTCGCTCCCGTCTTCCAGGGTATCGGGCTGGTTGAGGTGTCGATGGCGCTTGCGCTGCAGCAGATGGGGGTGCCGGTGCCGGCCGCGGTCGGCGCAGCGTTGCTCTTCCGCGTTGGCGATGTCTGGCTGCCACTGTTCCTTGGCCTGGCCGCTCAGGCCGGCCGCCAGGAAGTCGTGCAGACCGCGGCGAGCCATCTGCCACAGGTCGCAGCCGCTGCGG
>CALMXF010000213.1 GCA_937870985.1 uncultured Chloroflexota bacterium | reverse complement strand
GGCGTCGTTCCAGGGTCCGCATGGAGACAGGGACGCCAGGCGGCCGGAAGCTGATGTCAGACGGGGGAATCCGCGCCCTCCGGTTGGGTCATCATGCCGAATTGTGTCACAGGCGAGCTTGGAATCAGACCCTGACGAGGCCGCGCTGGATGGCCCGGGACACGGCTTCGGTGCGCCCACTGACATCGAGCTTCTGGTAGATCGAGTTGGCGTGGAACTTGACGGTTCGCTCGGTGATCAGCAGCTCGGCAGCAATCTCCTTGTTCCGCAGCCCGTGGGCCATCAGTCGGAGCACGTCGAGCTCGCGAGAGGTCAGCTCCTCCTCGCGGGTCTCGCCGCGCATGATGCCGCCGACATGGTTGAGCAGCTTGCCGGCCACGACAGGCTCCAGCAACGAGCCGCCCATGTGGACGACACGGATGGCGCGGAAAATCTCATCGCGCGGCGCGCCCTTCAGCAGATAGCCGCGCACGCCGGCCTGGACGGCCTGCAGAATGCGCTCATCGGTATCGTAGGCGGTCAGAACGACGATCTTCGCCTCGGGATCGCTCTCCCTTATCTGCTGGATCGCCAGCACGCCATCGGCGCCGGGCATCTGGAGGTCCATCAGGACGATGTCGGGCTGCAGCCGTCGATAGAGCGTGACAGCCTCGGCGCCGTCGTTGCCTTCGGCGATGACGTTGAAGTCCTGCTGGGCTTCGAGTATCGCCACGAGTCCCTCGCGAACGATCGGGTGGTCGTCGATGACGAGGATGTCGATCATGCGATGCGTCCCCTCCAGCGGCCCAGCGCGATGAGCAGGCGCCGTGCTACGCATTGAGTACCCGGTCACTTGTCATGGAAGACGTCGTGGTTGACGTCGCTGTCGACTCTCTGCGCCACTGGCCCTCGAACGGCGCTGCGACGCGCAATGTTGTGCCAGCGCTGGTTGAATCGATGTCAAGTGTTCCATGGAGTAGCCGGACCCGTTCGCGGATGGCGATCAGCCCGAACTTTCCACCGGGCTTGCAGTTGTGCGTTACCTCGTCGACGTCGAAACCGCAGCCATTGTCGGCGATTTGCAGAACGATGGTGTCTCCGACGCGGCGGAGAGCAACATCGACATGAGTTGCCCCGGCATGGCGCGCAACATTGTCGAGCGCCTCTTCGCAGATCCGGTAGAGGCTCAGCTCCAGCCGCGAGGAGGCTCGACCTCCCGAACTCTCTGAGGTGAACGATGTGCGGACCGGCCGGCTGGCGCCCTCCTTCGCGAACTGGGTCAGCCGGTGCTGGAGCGCGTCGGCCAGCGTCAACTCCTGCAGGGCGCTGGCGCGAAGATCGAGAACCGATCGGCGCGCGTCCTCAAGGTTGTCGCGTGTCAGCTCGAGCGCGCGGCGCAGCCCGGCTCGCGCCTTCTCGGGCTTGCTGTCGAAGATCTGCTCGCTCGCTTCGAGATGGAGCGATATAGCGGTCAGCCCCTGCGCGATGCCGTCGTGGATGTCGCGGGCGACGCGGATGCGCTCTTCGGCCATGCCGAGCGAGCGCGAGCGGGCATAGAGCCGCGCGTTCTCCAACGCCAGCGCCGCCGAATCTGCGATCCCGAAGGCGACCCGCAGCTGATGGTTCGAGAAGTGGTAGGCGTCGTCGTGCGAGACGACCAGCGCGAAGCCGAGACATTCGTCGCGGACCAGGAAGGGCACCGCCAGCACGGCGCTGGCGCAGAGAACCCGGGCCAGATCGTCGTCGACGTGGCAGCTCAGCATCTCCAGCGCGCACGGCTCACGAGCGTCCACCGTGATCTGCCTGAGCAGTTGGGACGACTCCGCGCTCGGCGCAACCTGGCTGATCCTTGCCGTGTCCAGCCGGGATCCATCGCGGGCGATGAACGCCGATGGCAGCAGCCGTTTGCGGTCCTCATCGAACAGATAGATGACGCAGGAGGCCAGGCCGGTTGCGTCGGCGATGCCGCCGGCCACACGTTGCAGGACGTCAGCGAGAACCAGCGAGGAGTTGGCAGCCTGCGAGGCGTTGAGGATCAACGAGACCTCAGCCCGGCGCTTCTGCTCCTCTCGCAGTAGCTCGGCGTTCTCCAGCGCAATCGCGAGCTGATCCGCGATCGTCGTCAGCAGGCTGACATCCTGCTCCGAGAACGCGTCCACCTCCGGAGATTCGACGTTGAGCACGCCCAGGAGGCGCTCCTCGCGCAAGAGCGGGACGGCGATCTCGGAGCGGATGTGCGCCGTCCACGGGCTGGTGATGAAGTCGTCGTCGATGTGGACGTCGGCGACGACGACCGGTTGGCGGGTCGCGGCGGCGCGACCGACGATGCCTCGTTCGTCGAGTGGGAGGCTGAATCCAACCAGGGTGTCGGCGCCTTCGATTCCGGCAAGCGTCTTCAGCACAAGCCGATCGTCGCTCCGATTGGTCTGGAAGATCATGACGACGCCATAGCCGAAGGCATCCTGGATACGCCGGGCGGCCTCTGCGGCGAGCTGCCGTGGGTCGCGGATGGTCGCGAACGCCCGGGCGATCCGGTTGATGACGATGAGCTGGTTAGCCTGGATGATCTGCGCTTGGTAGAGGCGGGCGTTCTGGATGGCTGCGCCAGCCTGGCGAGCGACGGCCGCCAGCAACGTGGCGTCATCGCGGGTGAAGATGCGTTGGTCGGTGAGCATCGCCAGCAGGCCAATCGTCAGGTCGTCAGCAACGATCGGCACGCCGATCCACGCCCAGGTCTTCTGCCGGTCGATATGCGGGGGAACCTCGATGCCGCGTTCGTTGCAGGCGGCAACATAATCGTCGAACACGACCGGCTCGCCGAGCTCGATGACGAGACGGGTCAGACCGATCCTCACCGTATCGAACCCATCGCCGGAGACTCGCTGCCCGCCGAAGTGGTGATAGATGATATTCATCTCGTCGGAGTCGCCATCGAGCGTCGCGATGTAGAAGTTCGTCGCGTCGAAGAGCCGTCCGCATTGCTCGTGGATGATCGTCGCCAGCTGGTCGAGCGATAGTGTCGAAGCTAACGCAGTCGAGACATCGTTGAGGATCGCCAGCTGCGTGATCCGTCGCTCGCGTTCCTGCGTCAGCCGGCACGACACTCCATACCAGTAGGACTCGCTGCACTGAAACTCGCCGGACGTCATGAGCGCGCCGGAGAATGCTGTGGTGAACGACGACAGCAGGGTCGAGATATCGTGGTGGGCGGGGGCTGGTTCCGGCGTGGCGTCGCCATCGAGCCCGTCGCGCAATGCCTCTCCGACCAGGCCGATGGCGCTTGCTGTTGCTGCCACCCCCTCGACGCTGAGCGATACCATCTCGCGCCATTCGGCTGCGAGGCGGATCGGGATGGCCGGGTCGGGGTTGGCGACGAACACGGCAAGCGTCTCGAGAAAGTCGATCAGGAGATCGTCCGGCAGGGTAGTCCCGAATCCGCAGCGTTCGACGAGCAGCCGCCGCCAGGCATCGCGAACATCTGGCAGCCGCGCGCGCAGGGCTGTGGTGTCGCGAGCTGACTCGTGTTCCAACATACGATCGTGCATCTGTCTGCGAACCCTGGCATTCGGCCTCGGCGCGTGCCGCGGCGACATCCGGCCTCATTGAGCTGCTTCGAGGGACTGCTCACTCATTCATTATGGTGCCTGACAGTGGGCAAGACCATCGCACAGAGGGTCAGGGACGTGCTGTACCATTGGACAGGAAGAGGGCGCCGAGCCGCCTCACCGGGCCGAGGGCATAACCGATAGCGGTGTCGTTCGTTGTACTGTTGGCCCCGTCGGGATGGCCGGCTATCGTCGAAGCTTCGTGTTGGGCGCGTCGTGCTGCGTATTCTCCTGCTGGCGGTTGGTGTGGTTGTGGCGGTGTCGTTGATGCCGATTCAATCGACCCAGCCGTCCACCTTCGCTGATCCGGCATTCACTCGCTATTTCCAGCGCACTGGGACGCAGGGCCGAGCGTTGCTCTGGGGGCAGGGGCCGATCGTCTCGATCGTCGAGCCATTCACTGGCGCGCCCGGGAATCGGAGGCTGGTCGAGTACTTCGAGCGTGGCCGGATGGAGCTCGCGACCGAAGCAGAAGATGGCGCCAGCCGGGTAACAGTCGGCCTCCTGGTTCGTGAGATGGCAACTGGCAACGTCCAGGTTGGCTACGATGCGTTCGTCCAGGTCGCGCCGGCCGCTGTGCCGATCTTCAGCGCGATGCCCGGCCTCCCCGCCGACCAGGTGACCTACGCCAACTTCGCCGATGATGCCCGCTCGCATACCGCGGATCGCACCGGCGCCGAGGTTGACGCCTGGATGACGTCGTCCGGCGCGACGGAGCAGATCGGACCCGAGCGAGTGATCCTCGGCCGTTACGACCCACAAACTGGACATAATGTTCCAGCGATCACGGATGGCTGGCTGGCGGCCGCGCCGCTTGGCGCGCTCTCGCCGCTGGAGGCAGTCGGGCGTCCGATCAGTGAGCCGTACTGGATTGATTCGGGCAAGGGGCCGATCGGGCTCAGCCTCGTCCAGCTCTTCGAGCGGCGTGCGATCGTCTACACGCCCGGTCTCCCCGAGGGTGAGCGCTTCACGGTCACTAGCGCTGGCCGTCACTATTACCAGTGGCGCTATTCTGCTGAGCTGACGCCGGCCGCGCCGGCCGCTCCCACGCGCTCCTCGTTCTCGCAGCTCCTGCCGGGCGGAGACCTGAAGGGGCTGACAACGCCTGACGGGTTCAAATCCGAGCGGCTCGATGTGAACGTGACCGACGTCGTTGATATTGCTGTCGGGCCGGACGGTCGGGTGGCGCTCCTGCGTTCCGTTGGGCGGGTGGATCTCTACGATCCGCGATCCGGGAGCGTGGCTGCCGAACCGTTTGTCGATCACCTCGTGAATCCGGTCGCGCTTGCGTGGTCTGGCACGTCGCTGTATATCGCTGACGATCGCGGTGTCTATCGCTACGAGGACGCGCGTCTCGATGGCCGGCCGAACCAGAGCTCGCCGGTCGTCAGTGGCGCGATGAGCCGGCCGACAGTCGCATTGGGCGCAGGGCTGGAGGCGAGCGTCGTCGTGCTGGGCCGGCCGCTCTCGCCAGGCGGCACCCCGGAAGCTGCCGACGCCGCACGCCTTCTGCGCATCATCGATGGCAAGGGCGACCTCCTGCGGGCCGAGGATCTGCCAGGTGGCTCGGGGCCGATGCTGGTCGCGCCGGACGGCAGCGTCTGGTTTGTCGGGGCAGACCGCCAGCTGTCGAGCTTCGACCCTGCGACGGGTGATGTGACCGCCAGGAGCGATCTGTCGTCTCTCGGCGCGAATGCGTCGGTCGTCAGGCTGTTGCTCTACCGAGCCGACGGGACGGCGGGCGCGACAGCTAGCGACATCCTTGCGGTGGTGCGCGATGGGGACTCTGGCGCGCGGCTGGTGCGGCTGCTGCCGGCGGATCAGCCCCGTCTGGCTGTGCCGGCCGGCGCGGTTGTCGAGTTCGCTACCGGCTTCGACCGGCCAGTGGCTGCCGCGTCCGGCCTGGACGG
>CALMXF010000212.1 GCA_937870985.1 uncultured Chloroflexota bacterium | reverse complement strand
GTACCTGCGCGTTCAGGTTGTCCACTTCCTCAGGTATGGAAGTGGACAACCTGGCCAAGCACCCTCACGGCGCACGCCTCAGGTTGGCCAGTGGACAATCTCGATAGTACCTGCGCGTTCAGGTTGTCCACTTCCATACGTGGGAGAGTGGACAACCTGGCGTCAGCGCTCTCGAACGTGACCAAGATGGCCACTTCCATACAGGACGAGTTGGCCACCTTGACGTCACGAGCGATCCAGGTTGGCCACCTTGGGGGCGGATGAGCTCCCGGCGTAGGGCGCGGAGGTCACGACGATTCCCGATTCCCGATCCCTATAGGGATCGGGAATCGGGAATCCGGGCCTGGCGTGTTGGCAGGGAGTGTGACTGTCACCGTCGTCCCTAGATCGAGCGTGCTCGCTACTTCGATCGTGCCACCGTGCGCGGTGACGATCAGCTGACAGATGCTGAGCCCAAGCCCTGCTCCGGCATGCTCTCCCCCTGATGCGCGAGATCGCCCGCGGCTATCAGCAACGCGATAGAAGCGCTCGAACAGATGCGGGAGATGCTCGGCCGCGATGCCGCGTCCTTCATCGGCTACCCACAGCTGTGCGCCCTGCGCGATTGGCCGGCAGCCGACCGTAATCTGCTTGCCGGCCGGACTGTAGCGGAGACTATTCTCGATGAGATTCACGAGCAGCTGAATCAAGAGGTCTTCGTCACCGACGATCGTCAACGGCGACGTCGCCGCGACAACCGCCACCCCCTCCTCCTCGGCGCGGGCGTCGTACTGGCTGGCAACCAGCTCAACGAGCTCGGCAAGGTCGATTGATTCTCGTGTGATCGTGAGCTCGCCAGCATCACCGCGCGCCAACGCCAGCAGGGCGCTGGTGATCCGCGTCAGCCGCCCCAGGTCGTCCGCCAGCGTCTCGAAGACGATCTGGTCCTCGGTCGGGTCTCGTTCCTGGACAATCGCGACCTCGAGCTGGCTCTGGAGTAACGCCAAAGGCGTGCGCATCTCGTGTGCGGCGTCGGCGGTGAACCGGCGCTGCTGCTGAAACGCATCGTCCAGCCGGCCGAGCATCGCATTGAACGTTCGGGCCAGCCGCCCGATCTCGTCGTCTGGCATCATCGTCGTCAGGCGCCGGCTCAGGTTCTGCTCGCCGTGCTGGGCAATCGCTGCGGCAAGCCGCGTCAGCCGATCGACTGGCGCCAGCGCGCGCCCGGCTATCCAGAGCCCGCCGCCGGACGCCAGCACCAGCGCGAGCGGCACGACAACGACCAGCAGCAGCTTGAGCAACTCGAGCGTTTCGCTGATATGCGTCCCGAACGCTCCGACCTGAATTGCCCCGATGACATGACCGTCGACGCGGACCGGTTCGCTCAGCACCCGCAACTGCTCGCCATCGATCGCAACCCACTGCAGGTTGCCGACGCCCCGAAGCGCGAGATTCAGCCCATCCGACGCAATGACGTCGCTGGTGAGGCTCGCGCCAGTATCAGCGACAGGCTGGCCGCTCATGTCGGTCAGCCGGAGGAACTGTTCGCCCTCACGAGGGTTACTGATCGCGGAAATATCCAGGCTCGGCTGTCCCTGATCGACGGTGACCGAGGCAAGCACAAGCGCCGCCTCTCGCCCCAACCCGTCATCGAGCGCCTGATAGAGCTCGTGACGCAGGCTGAAGTAGAGCGTGCCGCAGACGCCCACCAGCGCCAACGCCAGCAGCCCCCCGTACCAGAGCGTGAGCCGCCAGCGAACAGGAACGCGCTTAGCCATCGTCGCCGACGAGCTTGTACCCCGCGCCGCGCACTGTCGCGATGCGCTTCTGCTCGTATGGCACATCGATCGTGCGGCGCAGCGAGCGGATATGCACATCGATCACGTTCGTCAGGTTCGGGAAATCATAGTCCCAGACATGCTCGGCGATCATCATCCGCGTCAGGACACGGTTCGGGTGGCGCATGAGGTATTCGAGGATGCGGAACTCCTTGTTCGGCAGGGTATGCTCCTGCTCGCCACGCCAAACGCGCCGGGTCGTCGGATCGAGGCGCAGGTCGCCAACCGTCAGCACCGGGTCGAGCGGCTCGGCC
>CALMXF010000211.1 GCA_937870985.1 uncultured Chloroflexota bacterium | reverse complement strand
CGCTGCAGGCCGACGAGGACGTGCGCATGGCGCGCGGCCAGGAACGGCGTCAGCAGATGCAGGCGCTGTGGGGCCTGATCGGCGAGAAGACGGCCTGGCTGGCGCCGGCCACGCGCCGGAGAAGCTCGACGTCACCGCGAAGTGCACGTTCGGGCTCGACGGCGGGCCGAAGATCACGACGATGGATCTCCATGTCGTCGGCACAGTCCCTGGCATGAGCGCCGAGGCGTTCAAGGAAGCCGCCGCTGGCGCTGGCGTCAACTGCCCGGTTTCGTCCGCGATGAAGGGCAACGTCACCTTCAACGTGACCGCCGAGCTCGCCTAGCACCGTCTTGCTTCACATCCCGCGATAGTGGCAAGGGCGAACCATGTGTTCGCCCTTCGTCATTCCCGTCTCATGCCGGCGCTACCGCGCTGAGCCGCCTGCTCGGATATCATCGCCCGAGTCGTTGAACGCGCGGCACCGACGGGAGCATTGACCAACTATGGAACAGCCGAACTTCGCGGAATTGCACTATCTCGCGACAACAGCCGAGTGGCGCCTCGACCGCTACTACACCTGGGACCTCATGACGGAGCTGCTCCGCGGATGGGTCGCGACGTGGCCGAGCCTGGCGACGATGTCGAGCATCGGAACGAGTGGCGAAGGACGAGACATCTGGGTCGTAACCGTCACGAACCAGGCGACTGGACCCGATCACGAAAAGCCGGCCTACTACATTGACGCCAACATCCACGCCGCCGAAGTCATGACATCGTCTGTTGCGCTAGCCACGATCCATTATCTGCTGACCAACTACGAACGAGATCCCTCCGTGCGCCGGCTCGTCGATGAGACCACCCTCTACGTCGTTCCGCGTATCTCCGTCGATGGCAGCGAGCAGTTTCTGACCACCAGCGAGGCAGTGCGATCCTCAACGGTTCCGTTCCCGACCAACCTGCCAGAGTCCGCTCACGAAGGGCTCGAGCCGCAGGATATCGACGGCGATGGGTTGATCGGGTCGATGCGGATCAAGGATCCGGCGGGGCCGTGGAAGGTCTCGGAACGCGACGACCGCATCATGCTCCCACGCCGGCCAGATGAGTACGGTGGCGAGTACTACTTCGTCCTTCCCGAGGGACTGATCCGCAACTGGAACGGCGGCAAGATCGCGCTCGCGCCATCGCGGTCCGCGCTCGACTTCAACCGCAACTTCCCGGTGGACTGGCGGCCCCACTGGGAGCAGGCCGGATCTGGTCCCTACCCGCTCAGCGAACCGGAGACAAAGGCGGTCGCCGACTTCCTGCTATCTCACCCGAACGTCCACGGCGCGCAGCTTCACCACACCGCTGCGGGCATGATCCTGCGCGCCTCGGCACGGTACTCCGACGAAGAGATTCCCCGGCTTGACCGTCGCGCCTACGACGCCATCGGCGCGATCGGATCGGCCACGACCGGGTTTCGCTGCTTTTCTCCGTTCCACAGCAATCCCTACCAGCCGGGCAAGCCGTCGTTCGGCATCGAAAGCGACTGGCTCTACGATCACCTCGGAGTCCTCGCGTTCATGACCGAGCTCTGGGGTCTGGCGCACCGCGCGGGCATTACATGGGACAACTACATCGAGCTGGAGGACGCGCGAACCGAGGAGAGCGATCGCCAGATCTTGCGTCTGCTCGACGAGGAGGCTGATGGACGTGGCGTGGTTCCCTGGAAATCGTTCGACCATCCTCAGCTTGGGCCGGTCGAGCTGGGAGGGTTCGAAGAAAAGTTCGGCCTGATGAATCCGCCCGGACCACTGCTACCCCGCGAGATCGAGCGCGCCGTGCCGTTCGCCATCGGCGCGATGGGTGTCGCCCCACGGCTCCGCGTCATTGATAGCGGGACGGAGCAGATCGCGGCGGACGTCTGGCGTGTCTGGGCCATCGCTGGCAACGAGGGCTTCCTGCCAACCTGCGGCAGCGAACGCCACCGCGACTCCGGCGCGAGCCGACCGCTAACCGCCGAGATCTCGCTCCCACCTGGCGCGACACTGCTGCCGGGCAGCGCTCCGGCTACGCAGGCGCTGGAGCATCTGGCCGGCCGAGTCAGCCAGCACACCAGCTTTCACTTCTCCGCGCGTTATCCCAACCTGAGTCGCGGCCACGTCGAGTGGCTGGTCACCGCGCCAGACGGCACGAGACTCGAGATCGTTATCCGCGGCGAGAAGGCGGGTGTCTGCCGGGCAGCAGTGACGGTAGGCGCGACATCGTAAGAGGGAGGGCCGCGAGCGGGGGATCGGGCGCGGCTGCCGCGGACAATCTCCGCTCGCGTGATCGACCTGCGGTGCGCTGGCCGCTTACTTGAACTGCGGCATCACGTCCTCGATAAACACCTCCAGCGCCTCCCAGTCCACCGGCGGGCGGAACGCGATATTGAGGGCCGTGACGCCGGCCTCCTGATATTTGGCGATCCGCTCGGCGACCTGGGCGGGGCTGCCGGCGAGTTGGCCCGAGGGCGTCTGGT
>CALMXF010000210.1 GCA_937870985.1 uncultured Chloroflexota bacterium | reverse complement strand
GGGTCGCAAGGAGGAGTTCCAGCGGCTGCTGGAAGAGATCGACCAGGCACGCGCGCGCATCGACAACCGGCTTCGCTCACTCGCGGAGCAGGCAGCTCGCGCCGAGGAAGCGGAACTGTGGCGAGCGATGGGAGAAGCGATCTACATTCACGTTGCCGAAATCGTGCCCCGTCAGGAGGTTCTGCGAACGGAGGACGGGCTCGAAATCCCACTCGATCCATCGCTGACGGCCAGCCAGAATGCCCAGGAGCTCTTCGAGCGATATCGCAAGGCTCAGGCAGCCGAGCACAACGTCCCGCAACTCATGGAGGCAGCGCGTCAGGAGCTCGCCTACGTCGATCAAGTTCGCGCAATGGCGACGCTCGCGGAGGGATTTGATGATATTGAGGCAGTGCGGCTCGAATGGATTGAGCAGGGAGTAGTCGCCGCCAGGGCGCCATCGCGGGCAAACCGTCCCCGTCCATCACGGGAGGCTCGCCGGCCGCGGACGTTCAGAACGCGCGACGGCGACACGATCCTCGTCGGCCGAACCGGGCCGCAGAACGATCAGGTGACATTCACCATCGCGGCGCAAGGCGACCTCTGGCTCCATGTGCGGAACATGCCGGGCGCCCACGTTATCCTCCGCAGCCACGGTCCCCACCACAACCGGGCGATTGAGACGGCAGCCGCGTTGGCAGCATGGTATAGCGATGGACGCGGATCGACTGCCGTTGAGGTGGACGCCACCGAACAGAGAAACGTCCGGAAGATCAAGGGCGCCGGGCCAGGGATGGTCACGTATCGCAACGAGCGGACGATCAACGTCCGACCCGCCTCAGAGCGCGAACTGGGGTTAGAGCCGCTCACCTGACGAGATCGTCCCGCCACTGCCAGGGGCGGGACGATCTCACGTCATGTCCTGTCGAGGTCAGGCCTCTTGCGTCATCTTCCCGCGTCGCGCGATACGGGATAGCAAGATACCGACCTCGTAAAGCAGATACGTTGGCAGCGCCACCAGCATCATGTTGAACGGGTCTGGTGTCGGGGTGATGATCGCAGAGACGATCATCGCTAGAAGAAATGCGTACTTGCGAAATTTCCCGAACAGCTTCGGCGTTGTGACACCGATCAGCGTCGTCGCATACATGAGCACTGGCAGCTCGAAGATCAGGCCGACTCCGAGCATCAGTGTCAGATAGAACGACAGAACCTCCGACGCCCGCGGATTCCATTCGAAGACACCCGAGCCGAACTGGGACAGGAACGAAAGCGCGCGAGGGACGAGCAAGAAGAAGGCAAACGCCACACCAGCCGCGAACGAGACCATGACGAACGGGATCGCGATGATCACATACCGTCGTTCGCTCGCGGTCAGGCCCGGCGAGATAAAGCCCATGAGTTGATAAATCAGCACCGGCATCGCAATGGCAATCGCGATATAGAGCGCGACGCGCATATAGACGGTGAATGGCTCGGTCGGGCTGATCGCCTGCAAGCCACTGACGTTCGCCTGCTCCCGAATTGTGTTCATGACCGGGAAGGCGAGCCAGAGCCCGACGACGAGCGCCAGGAGTATGGCCACCGCGGACTTGAGGATCCGGGAACGAAGCTCCTCCAGGTGCTCCTGGAGGGTCATCTCGACGAAGTCCTCCTGGGTCTGGGGCGGAGGAACAGACTGCGGCGTTTGAACCCGGTTGCGCCGGCCGCGCGTCGGCAGCGGAACACGGTCGAGGATGCTTGCCATGTCGTCTCACGATCTCAACGGGCAAGGCTGGACTACCTCGATGAGGCGCCATCAGCCTCTCTCACCTGCCATAGCGAGCAACGCCGCCGGAATATAGGTCTACAGTCCGAGCACTATCATCGGACGCTGACTGATTGTACGTAACTCGGCGCGCCGCCGGCAAAAGAGAGGGCGTCGAGAGCGTTGCCGCTCGACGCCCTCTCAGTACAGACTACGTCGCCGGCCGCCCTTGCGGCCGTCTCAGTTATGCGCCGTCGTGATCCTGGATGAACTCCATCGCGTCGCTCACCTTGACGATCTTCTCGGCATCCTCATCGGAAATCTCGACGCCGAACTCTTCCTCGAGCGACATAATGAGCTCCACCAGATCGAGCGAATCGGCGTTCAGGTCCTGCACGAACTCAGCATCCGGCGTGACCTTCTCCAGGTCGACACCAAGCTGCTCGGCCACGATCGCCTGAAGCTTGTCAAAAGTGGCTGACAACGCGACTACCTCCCACTGTAGAGTCGAGCCAGCGGCCGCTAGCAGCCGTGGCATGGGACGACTCGTCCCCCTGATGTCCATGCGATCGTGTCACTCGTCTACCGCACCACGGTGGCAGGCCCCCGACGACACGATACGACTCCCCACGTTCCGGCGTATTATGCCTGAAATCCAGGACCACTCGCTATGTACCCGGCAAGTCCGCGCGTGGTGACTCTTCAGAGATGCCAAGCGATGTCCCGCCGCGCGCAATCGTGCCAAGGACGCCGTTCACAAATCGGCTGGAGTTATCCCCGCCAAACGCTTTCGCCAGCTCGACTGCCTCGTTAATCGCGACCTTGAGCGGAACATCCGACTCATATCGCAACTCGTAGATCGCCACGCGCAGGATGTTGCGATCGACGGCAGGCAGCTGAGAGACGGGAAAGGCCGGCGCGGCTATCCCGATCTCGGTGTCAATCTCCTCCCGATGCTGAGACACACCTGTCACGAGCCGCTCCAGGTAGTGCCTGACCATCGGCGGGATGCTCAGGTCGTCCGCATATCGCCGTGTCACGTCGGGCAACTCGTGCCCGGTCAGATCCCCTTCGAAGAGGATCTGAAGCGCGAGCGTCCGCGCCTGTCGGTTCTCAAACCCCAGGCTTTTCCGGCCTGACATGGACAGTCCTCCACCCCGGCTCGGAATCTTCCGGGCGACGGGAATCAAACGATCGGGCAGGCCAGCCCTGGCAGGCTCTCGAGTATCCCGGCCGAATTAACGTTGTTCAGTAGTTCACCGATCAGACCTGTGTGCACCTTGCCGGCTCGAAAATCGGCATGGTTCAGGACGAAATGGTGAAACGGGATCGTCGTCTCGACGCCGCTGATCACCGTCTCGGACAGCGCCCGTCGCATTCGCGCGATCGCGTCATCGCGTGTCGGGCCCCAGGCAATCAGCTTGCCGATCATGGAGTCATAGTTCGGCGGGATCCTGTAGCCACTATACAAATGTGAATCGATCCGGATACCCGGCCCCCCCGGAGCGTGATAGCCGGTGACAATGCCGGCCGACGGGGTGAAGCCCGTCAGTGGGTTCTCCGCGTTGATTCGACACTCGATCGAGTGGCCGGTCATCTGGACATCGTTCTGGCTGAAGGATAGCGGTTCGCCGGCTGCGACACGGATCTGCCAACTGACGATGTCAATGCCAGTCACCATTTCAGTCACCGGGTGTTCCACCTGGATACGGGTATTCGCTTCGATGAAGTAATACCGCTCCTCCGAATCGACGAGGAACTCGAAAGTCCCCACTCCGGTGTACTTGATCGAGCGGGCCAGCTTGATCGCCGCCTTCTCCAGATTGGAACGGAGCCGTCGGGAGATATTCGG
Organism: uncultured Chloroflexota bacterium; assembly: GCA_937870985.1. Lineage (GTDB taxonomy): Bacteria > Chloroflexota > Chloroflexia > Thermomicrobiales > CFX8 > JAMLIA01. The sequence continues at coordinate 12,876 of CALMXF010000210.1, read as the reverse complement.
GGCGGGCGCCTCCTCGATGAGCTTCTGGTGGCGGCGCTGAAGAGAGCAATCCCGTTCACCGAGCGAGAGCACCTTGCCATGATTGTCGGCAATGATCTGCACTTCGATGTGCCGGGGATTCTCGAGGAAACGTTCGGCGTAGACAGCGCCGTTGGCGAACGCCGCCTGGGCCTCAGCCTGGGCAAGCGGCAGCAGCCGCAAGAGATCACGCTCATCACGGGCGATTCGCATGCCGCGCCCGCCGCCTCCCGCGGCGGCCTTGAGCATCAGCGGGAATCCGATCTCCCGGGAAAGCTCACGGACATCGACGGTCATCGGTAGCGGATCGGGGGTCCCGGGCAGAACCGGAACACCGGCCTTCTTTGCCAGCTGACGCGCTTGCACCTTGTCGGCCATCATCGAGATCGTCTCGGGCTCAGGTCCGATGAACGTCAGATTCACGTCCCGGCAAACATCGGCAATGTATGCGTTTTCGGCCAGGAAGCCGTAGCCCGGATGGATGGCGTCGCAGCCAGTCATCAGCGCGGCGCTGATAACCGACGGGATATGGTTGTACGATTTCGCCGCTGGCGCAGGGCCAATGCAAACTGCCTCGTCTGCAAGCCTGACCGGCAGGGAATCGCGATCGGCTTCGCTGTATGCAACGATAGCCGGCACACCGAGCTCGTGGCAGGCGCGCAATATGCGGAGCGCGATCTCGCCCCGATTAGCGATCAGAATCTTCTCAAACATCGGTCACCTATGAGCATCGCGGGACCGACAGTCCATCTGCCGTCCGGCGACGATTGCGCTGTCCCTGTCGTCCTGTTACATCGCCATCCCGCCGTCGACGGAGAGGGTTGTCCCGGTGATGTAGCGTGCGGCCGGCGAGACGAGAAAGCCGACTGCGCTGGCCACGTCCTCTGGCGCGCCGAAGCGCCCGAGCGGGATGCGTTCCAGCATCGTACTCTTGACGTCGGCGGAGAGCACATCGGTCAAGCGTGTTTCAATGAATCCGGGAGCGACGGCGTTGACGGTGATGCCGCGAGACCCGACCTCGCGGGCAAGCGACTTGGTGAAGCCGATGAGTCCTGCCTTCGCGGCCGAGTAGTTGGTCTGCCCAGCGTTCCCGATGATGCCAACTACCGACGTCAGATTCACGATCGACCCGCTGCGTTGGCGCATCATCGGGCGGATGGCAGCCTTGCTGCAGAGAAACGCGCCCTTGAGATTCGTCTCGAGCACGGCGTCCCAATCATCCTCGCTCATCCGCATCAGAAGCGTGTCACGGGTGATGCCGGCGTTGTTGATCAGCGCATCGAGCCGGCCAAACGTGCTCAGTGTCTGGTCAATGAGCCCGGCAACATCGGACGCGATGGTGATGTCAGCTCGCACCGCGAGTGTCTGTGCGCCCAACGCGCCCAGCTCGTCGCAGAGCTCAGCCGCCACGCTCTCATCGCCGCGATAGTTGACAACCACCGCGAATCCATCCCGCGCGAGCTCGTGGGCGATCGCCCGGCCGATGCCGCGGACCGCGCCGGTCACAATCGCAATTCGCTGCCCGGTGTCCTGCATGCTCTCCCTCAGCTCCTGGTAGCCGTCGATGCCAGCAGACGATCCGACGCCACCGTCGTCACCGATTTGTTGATCCGGCCGATTAGCCCACTGAGCACCGAACCCGCGCCGATCTCGTAGAAGTGCGTCACGCTGAGCTCGATCATCGTCTCAACCGAGCGCATCCACTGCACCGACGCGCAGATCTGGTCGACGAGCTCACGCCGGATGTCGTCTGGATGGACGATCGGTTCGGCAGTCACGTTGGAGACGAGTGGCACGCGCGGCTTGGTGACCGCTGTCCGGTCGATATCATGCCCAAGCGCTTCGGCCACTGGCTCCATCAGCGACGAATGGAACGCACCGTTGACCGGCAACCGCACAATACGGCGAGCACCACGGGCCTTGGCAGCGATTTCCGCGACCGCGATCGCGTCTTCCGAGCCGGACAACGTAATCTGGCCCGGCGCGTTGAAGTTCGCGATCTGCGTCCCGGTCTCGTTGGCGACGAGCCCCAGCGCAGTCTCATCGAGACCGAGGATAGCGATCATGCTACCGAGCGCATGTTCCTCCATCAGCTCGCCTCGACGGCGCACCAGCCGGATTGCATCTGGCAGCGTCAGCGCATCCGCGGCAACGAGTGCCGAGTATTCGCCGAGTGAGTGGCCCGCGACGTAGTCTGGTTCGGGCAGCAGATTTTCGGCGTGAAGCGCGCGAAGTGTTGCCACACTGGTCGCGACGATGGCCGGCTGCTGATTACTGGTGCGCGTGAGCGCCGCCTCCGGGCCATCCCAGCAGATACGCGAAATCGAAAATCCAAGCGCCGCGTCTGCCTCGGCAAACGCCGCGCGAGCATCTGCGTCCGCCTCGGCGACCGCCTGACCCATTCCGACTGCCTGCGAGCCCTGGCCTGGAAAAACCCAGGCCACGCCCGCGCTCATACCCGGGCCAGCCGGGCGACGCCTGTCGATCCCCACCGCACTACCCCCGCTGCCCACGTCAGGCCGCCGCCGAATGCGACGACGACCACGTTCATCCCGTCACGAATCGCGCCCGCCTCAAACGCCTCGACCAGACCAATCGGCACCGACGCAGAAGATGTGTTGCCGTAGTCGTGGACGTTGACCCAGACACGGTCTCGCGGCAGCTCAAGTCGCTTCGCCGCAGCATCGATGATCCGCAGGTTTGCCTGATGCGGCACGAGCAGATCGACATCATCAAACGTCAGGCCGGCGCGCGCGATCGCCTCCGCGGCCACCTCGCCCATGACCTTCACCGCAAAGCGATACACCTCGGGTCCGTTCATTCGAATGAACGGACGCTCCATCGTCCGATTGCCGTTGAGCGCGACCACGCTCTCGGCGTCGCCGAGCGTCAGATGATGGCCTGCCGATCCATCCGCGCCAAGCGCGATCGAGAGGACTCCCTCATCCGCATCGCTAGCTTCAAGCACTACCGCCCCGGAGCCATCGCCAAACAGCACACACGTGCCCCGATCGGTGTAGTCGAGAAAGCGTGAGTTGATATCGGTGCCGATGACGAGAACCCGCTTGTAGAGGCCGGACTCGATGAACTGCGTCGCAGTTGCCAGGGCGTATACGAAGCTGGTGCAAGCTGCGTTCAAGTCAAACGCGGCGGCGCGACGCGCGCCGATCTGGTTCTGTACTTGACAGGCGATCGATGGCATGTACTGATCTGCGGTGAACGTCCCGACAACGATCAGATCGAGCTCAGCGGGGTCCAGGTTCGCCTTCTCGCACGCAAGCCTGGCAGAGGCGGTGGAGGTCGAGGTAACCGTGTCCGTCGACTCGGCGATTCGTCGCTCGCGGATCCCAGTCCGTGAGACGATCCACTCGTCGTTCGTGTCGACCATTCTGGAGAGGTCGTCATTGCTGAGCACGCGCTCGGGCACGTACATGCCCCAGCCGGTTATTGCTGCACGCGGCATCTGCAATGGCCTCCTCCACCAGCCCGCATGCTACTCGCCAGCATGGGCACTGGACGCGTCGCGCGCGACATCCTCGCGCGCGGATCGCACGATCGCAGGCTCAGTCGTTCTCGCTGCGCCGCTGCTTGACCTTGATCTCCACGACCTGACGACCAGCGTAATACCCACAATGCGGGCAGATATGATGCTGACGCTTGACCTGGCGGCACTGCGGGCACATCATCACGGATGGCGTCTTGATCTTGTGATGCTGGCGATGAAGACCCTGCTTGGCCTGAGTTCGTCGTTGTTTTGGAAGCGCACCCATTCGATTCGTCCCCTTACTTGTTGATGGCGCGTTGGCGCCGTCACGTCAACCTTGTTGTTTCATTCTCTTCGAGCAACCCACCGAGGACGCGGAAACGTTGGTCGCCGGCATTGTCGTCGTCTTCGTCTACCCGCGCGATCCCGGGGCAATCCTCATCACAGATCGGCTTGATCGGCAGATCGAGAATCGCCACCTGCCGAAACGGCTCACTCAAGTCAAGCTCGTGCGACTCGTCGATTACGCCCAGCTCTTCGGCCGGCGCTGGTTGCGCGACAGGAGTACCGCTCCTCACATCGATCAATGGTCGGTACTCGTGATCGAACTCGGCCGAGAACGGCTGATCGTACATCTCGAGACACCGAGCGCATTCCACGATTGCCGTGCCGGCAACCGTCCCCGTCGCCAGAAGCCCGTCGCCGATCCGGGTCAGCCGCACGCGAGCTGTGACATCGTGCGACATGATGTCCTCGTCCAGCGCAAACCAGCGGAGCGTGAGGTCGTAGGTGCGATACGCACCGACGTCCTCCTTCATCAACTGGGCGACATTGATCCGTGTGTCGTCCTTGAGCTGCATCATTCGCCTACTCTTGAGACCCCACGAAGCATCCTGACCCCGTCACTCGAAGGCACGCACAGATAGTCGCGCCCGCGCGCAACCTGAGTAGTATAGCCATCGGGTGACGGGCCGGTCAATGACCGGCCAGCCGCCGATCAGGCTCAATCGGATAGTCGCGACCGCGCTTCCGCGATCTCCGAGAGGTTGCGATTCATGGCCGCCTCGACATCATCGAGCATTTGCTGGGCGAACCGCTTCATCTCGATCATGGCCGAGTCAGCGTTGTCGTGCGCATGGCGGAGGACGTTTTCGCCAACATAGCGTGCTTCGGCGGTCAATCCACGTTCGCTGAGCAGGTACTCTGCTCGCTCGCGGGCGGTGGCGACGACCCGCTCCGCCTCATCCTGCGCGCCGAGAATAATCTCCTGGCGCTGCTGGATGACGCGACGGGCTTGATGCAGCTCGGCGGGGACGGCCTGACGAAGCTGATCGAGGAGAAGGAAGAATTCGTTCTCGTCGATCATGACCTTGCCCATCACACGCCGACCAGCGACGACCTGTGATTCGAGCCGTTCGATGATGTCCATGATGCCAGGGCTGGCCGGCGTGTGTCGATCGTTTCGTCGCGGTCCATCTGACGTAACGAGGTCAGATCCCGCCGCTGGGCGTGTATACATCGGCCGATCTCTCTTCCGAAACTGCTTGCGTGTCACAGGACAGAAAGCGCTCGCCGAGCGCCTCGACGACGGGAGGGGGGACGAGCGTGCTGACATCGCCTCCGAGTGAGGCGACCTCTCTGATGAAGCTGGATGAAATGAACGAATAGTTCGAGCTTGTCATCAGACAGATAACCTCCAACTCTGGCGCGAGGTGCTGGTACATATGCGCCAGCTTGAACTCGTACTCAAAGTCGGATACGGCCCGCAGGCCTCTCACGATCGTCTGTGCTCCCACGCTTCTAGCGTAGTCTACGGTGAGATTTTGGAAGGTGTCAACGTCGATATTGTCCGCGCCGTCGATACTCTCGCGAACGAGCCTGACCCGTTCATCAACGCTGAACAGATGCCGTTTGTCCCCGTGAGTGCCGCCAGTGTAGACGGCGATGATCAAGCGGTCGAACAATCGCGCGGCCCGTTTCGCGAGATCCAGATGACCGTTCGTGATCGGGTCGAAGCTTCCCGGATAGACCGCTACTCGCATCCCTCACCCCTCTACCGATGGTTCCTCCACAGTCGCCGTCGGCTGATCCTCATCCGTCTTCAGCACCACATCGTAGACCGCAAAGCACGAACCCCCATGGCAACGCTCGCGCAACTGCACGAGGGTCCCCAGCCGCTCGGGCATCTCGACCCGCGGCGAATGGCCAATGGCGACGATCGTCCCATCACGCACCGCGCCTGACTCCGATAGCGCCACCAGTGTGGCATGAATCTCGGGGTCGGCGTAGGGCGGGTCGAAGACGACGAGGTCGTACGGTTCACGAGCGGAGCGGATCGCCGTCAGAACCGCGATCGGGTGAACCTTCCCACGGTCGACAAAACCAACATGTGACAGATTATCGCGAATCGCGCGGATTGCGTGCTGGTCGCGATCGACGAAGTCGCACCAGGTAGCGCCGCGAGACAATGCCTCGATTCCGACCGCTCCAGAGCCAGCGTACAGATCGAGCACACGCTCGTACTCGACGCCGAGCGACGCAAGGACCGAGAACAGCGCTTCCTTGATCTTGTCGGCCATCGGCCGCGTCACGCCCTCAGAACGCGGCGCCTTCAGTCGCCGGCCTCGTGCCTCGCCGCTGATCACTCGCATCGTCTAGCTCACATCCACGATCGCGCGGGCCCAGAATGCATCGACGCGCGCTCGAAGCAGCGCGTAGCGGGCGCTGCCGAGGGTTGGATCCTCCTCAAGGATCCGCTCGGCGACGGCGCGAGCGCGTTCCAGGTCGCGCACGTCGGCAAATGCGGCCAGCTCCAGATCGGGCAGACCGCTCTGGCGCGTGCCAAGAAAATCACCTGGGCCACGGAGCTCAAGGTCAATCTGAGCCAGCCTGAACCCATCCTGCGTATCCACCATCGCCTGTAAACGGGCGCGTCCGTCGTTGCTCGCATCACCCGAGACCAGAAGACAATACGACTTTTCGGCGCCACGGCCGACGCGACCGCGAAACTGGTGTAGTTGGGACAGACCAAAGCGGTCAGCGCCATCGATCATCATGACGGTCGCGTTGGGAATATCGATACCAACCTCGATGACCGAAGTCGAGACGAGGATATCCAGGTCATGGCTACGAAACCTGGCCATAACTGCATCCTTCTCGGCCGGCTTCATCCGACCGTGAAGCAGCCCCAACCTCAGATCAGGGAATACCTCGCCGCTCAGTCGCTCGTGCTCGACGACAGCAGCCCGGGCATCGACTGCTTCGGACTCTTCCACCAGCGGGAAGACGATGAAGGCCTGCCGGCCCTGCTCGACCTGTGAACGCACGAATCGATATGCGTCGCTACGCCGGCGTTCCTCCACCCAATACGTCTCGATCGCCTGGCGACCCGGCGGAAGCTCGTCGAGTGTCGACACATCGAGGTCACCGTGTAACGTCAATGCCAGCGTGCGAGGGATCGGTGTCGCCGTCATGACCAGCATATCCGCGGAGGCGCCTTTTCCGCGGAGGAGCGCTCGCTGCTCAACACCAAAGCGGTGCTGCTCGTCGATAATCGCCAGCCCGAGGCGCGTGAACTCGACCCCTCCCTGAATCAGCGCATGAGTGCCGATCAACAGGTCGACTTCGCCTGTCGCTACCTGGACGTAAAGTTCGGCGCGCTGCGCGCCGCCCACACTGCCAGTGAGATAGCCGATCCGCGGCCGGCGCTCCTCCGGCAGCAGATCGAATACCTGCCGCAACCCCCGCGCGTGCTGCTCGGCAAGGATCTCGGTCGGCGCCATCAATGCAACCTGAAAGCCATCCCGAATCGCGACCCAGGCTGCCAACGCGGCGACAATCGTCTTGCCCGAACCGACATCACCCTGCAACAGGCGCGTCATTGGCTGTGGCTGGGCCATGTCATGCAGGATCTCGCCGGTGGCGCGATCCTGCGCGCCGGTGAGACGGAACGGCAACACGCCAATGAAATCCGCCAACGCTTGCCGGTCAACCGCGAATGCAGTGCCCGGCTGCGATTGCCATTCGTGCTTGCGGCCGAGAAGTCCAAGCTGGAGCGACAGGAACTGATCGAACGCGAGCCGATGCTGGGCGGCATGAAGGTTGTCCGCCGCCCCCTCGCGTGACTCGCCATCGGGGAAATGCACCCACTCCAGCGCCTGCCCTAGATCGCACAGCCCTTCCGCCTCCCGAAGGTCGCGCGGCAGTGGATCGACGATCAGATCCCGTGTCGCATCCAGCGCCAACCGGACCAGGGGTCGAAGCATCTTCTGGGAGAGGTTCTTGACCAGCGGATAGACCGGAATAATGCGTCCGGTGTTGAGCGTCTCCTGGCCGAGTATTTCCCACTCGGGGTTCTGCAGGCAGAGGTTGCCGCGCATCTGCTCCACTCGTCCGGACATCGAGACCGGGACGCCAGGGAAGAGTTGCCGCGTGACCCACGGGTTGAACCAGAATGCATGAATCCGCCCGGTGCCGTCGTCAATGACGGCATCCACCAACTCTTTGCCAGTCGCAGTCCGACGCTTCTCGATCGAGGACACGACGCCCTGAATCGTCGTCATCCGGCCAAACAGGCTGCTCGCGATCGGCTGAACGTTGCCGTAATCGATATAGCGACGAGGGTACAGATGGACAAGGTCGCCGACCGTCTCGACTCCGAGCTGCGCGAGAAGCTTCGCCCGCCCTTCCGCAACCGCCGGCAACAGCCTGACTGAGTCGGCCAGAGACGCGATACGGACGGGTGACGCCTTCCCCGAACCGGGCTTCGCCACACGAGCCGGAGGCGACGCCGTCGACCGGCTTGTCCGAGGTTGCGCCTCCGTAGCGGGCGAAGAGGACTCCGCAACTGGAGGTCGCTGCAGATCGCCAAGGATGCGCCGCGCCTCGGCGATGACGGCCGGCCGGTTGGCCGCCGGGACGGAGGAATATTCCGCGAGGAGCGCTTCAAGGTCCTGGATGCGACCGCGTTCATCGGCGTCGGCGATCCGCAACAGCCGTGCAACTCGCTCACCGACGAATCGCGCAATGCCGTTGCTTGCCGCGTCGTCGCGATAGCCCTTGCGCTCCTCGAGCCCAAGCACCTTATCGATCTGGATCATGTCCGGGGCATGCCCGATGTCGTGCCGTGTATCCATACCTGAAGTCTTCGCGAGGCTGGTGAGTGGTGTCAACTATGCGAGCCAAACCAGTTTGGTGGCGCGCTCATTCACGCCCCAACCTTGATACGGATCGTGATATAGTTGTGAGTAGTTTCTGACCTGTTCGGATGGGTCAGGCGATCGCCCTGGCAACCTCCGACCATGGTATCTCGCCAGCGCGATGGGGCGCCAACACAGGGCGGCGCTCCGCTGAATCGAGACGTAGATTACGCATATGCCAGGAGGTTTTCATGGCGAGAAAGACGCAAAATCGGAGGCCTGCGCGCGCGCCCGCGCCGGCAGCAACCGCAACGCCCGACGGTCCACGCACGCGAGCCAACAGCGATGCTATTGCGGTGGTGGGCCGCGTTACCGATGCGTTGCCTAATGCGATGTTCGGCGTTGAGCTCGAGAACGGACACACCGTTCTGGGCCACCTGTCGGGCCGTATGCGGAAGAACTTCATCCGCGTGCTCCCCGGGGATCGGGTCACGGTCGAGCTCTCCCCCTACGACCTGACGCGAGGCCGGATCACATACCGGCACCGGTAGCGTAACGACTCCGGGGCGATCCCAACGCGAAGTACTCCGGGCTGGCGTAATGCCTCCGGAGATTCTCGTTTACCATCGATACCGCACGAACCTCCCGGGTCGCGTCGATACTTTGTGGCGCGGCAGTCGTCGGCAACACCGAGAAGGCCGCCGCGCCCGACGATCCGATACTCAGGCCCACATCGCCTTCGCGACATCGGCCTCTACGCGAGCATCCCCACCAGAAAAGCCCATCGGCGCGCCGTCTGCCCGCCAGCAGGCTGCGCCATCCATATTCCCGCTGTCGGGGTCGATCAGGATGCCGTTCATCCCACCGGCGACCTTGAGCGGCGTCTCGACGACGTGACCGCGATGCTCCAGCTCAGCCTTGAGGTTCGCCAGATCGTCGAACCCCGTCTCGATCTCCAGCGCCGGGCCACGATCCCACAGCCGTGGCGCTTCGACCGACTCCTGGAGTGTCATGCCGTGGTCAATGACATTGATGATGCCCTGCATGACAGTCCCGAAGATCCGCACCCCACCGGGAGTCCCGATCGCCATGAACGGCTTACCGTCCTTCAGCACCAGCGTCGGCGACATCGATGAGAGGATGCGCTTGTCCGGCGCGATCGAGTTCGTCCGGCTCGGCGTCGGGTCCATCAGATGCATGCAGTTGTTGAGCAGCATCCCGGTTCCCGGCACGGTCACCTTCGAGCCGAACCCGCCATTGAGCGTCTGGGTCGTCGCGACGATGTTGCCGTCGGCGTCGGCGGCGCAGCAGTGCGTTGTCGACACACCCTCACCCTCGGGCGCGACGGCCGCGACATACTGCTGAGCCCGCGCGAGGTCGATCTGGCCGGCACGCTCGGCCGCATACGACTTCGAGATGAGCCAGTCGAGCGGGATGTCGGTTGTCGCGGGGTCGGCCATGTAGCGGAACCGGTCGGCAAAGGCTATCTTCATCGCCTCGGCGATCAGATGAACCGTATCAGGCGAGCCGAAGCCCATTGCGCCAAGATCGAAATGCTCCAGGATATTCAGCATCTGGATGATATGCGCGCCGCCCGATGAAGTCGGACCCATTGAAACGATCTCATAGCCGCGATAGGTTCCAACAACAGGCGGGCGCTCGAAGATACGGTAATCGGCAAGATCTTCCATCGTAATCAATCCACCGTTGGCAGCCATGTCAGCGGCGATCGCTTCACCAAGCGGGCCGCGATACAGGTAGTCCGGCCCGTGCTCCGCGATTGCGGCGAGTGTATCGGCATAATCCGCGCGCACGATGCGGTCATCCACGGCAGGGATCTGGCCATCCGGCAGGAAGACGGCAGCGCTGGCAGGGAAGCGCGAGAGATTGTCGCGCTCCATCTCGACCAGCTGCGACAGATACGGGCTCACCCGAAAACCAGCGCGGGCGTAGCGAATCGCTGGCGCCATGACCTCGGCGAGTGAAAGTCGGCCATAGCGCTCGACTGCGGTCGCCCAGCCGAGCAACGTGCCGCCGGTCGCAACCGCAAGGTAGCCGGTGCTGTTGAGACCACCGACGACGTCGTTGTCGAGATTCCCGGGAATCGGTTCGAACATGTCGGCGCTGGCGCGACGTGGGACGGTCGCATAGTTGTCGATCGTCGTGCAGGTTCCGTCGGCCAGCCGGATGTTGATGAATCCTGCGCCGAAGATCGTCGTCATCATCGGCTCGACGACCGACAAGGCGAACATGGTCGCGATTGCCGCGTCAACTGCGTTGCCGCCCAGCACGAGAATCTCGTTACCGGCGAGTGACGCCAGGGGGTGATTCGATGTCACCATCCCCTTCGCAGCCGTTGCTGGCTGCTTCTCGGTCGCCCGCGTTGTCTTACTTGCCACTGAGACTCCTTCCGCGACGTGGGGAGAGGGGTACGGGCCGCGCGGGAAAAATCTCGCCGCCGCGCCCCGCACCCCGATGAGCTCACCGCTCGTATACGACCTCACCGCCGATGATCGTCGTCGTGACGCCCAGATCGGCCAGGGTGGACGGATCGACATCGCGCGGATCCTGCTCGAGGATCGCGAAGTCGGCGAGCATTCCGGCCTTGATCTGGCCCTTGATGTCCTCCTCGAACGTCACGTGCGCCCCGGCGACGGTGTACATCTCGAGCGCCTCTTCGACGGTGACCGCCTCCTCCAGCGCATACGACTGATCGGTTCCGGTGCGTTCGGTGACGGCTGCCTGGATCGACTTCATCGGGACGAACGACGACACCGGGCAATCCGACGAGAACACCGGTCGAATCCCGCGGTCGAGGAACGAACGGAACGGATACGTCAGCTGGATGCGCTCCATGCCCAGGTGCCGGATGAATCCGTCGCCATATTCGAGAATGAAGACCGGCTGCGTGACAGGAATGACGCCCAGCCGCTGGATGCGGTCGAGGATATCGGGCCGGCAGATCCCGCAATGCTCGACGCGGTGTCGATGATCGGCGCGTGGGTGAGCGGTGAGCGCCTTCTCATAGGCGTCGAGCACCCAGTCGATGCCACGGTCGCCAATGGCATGGACTGCGATTTGATAGCCCATCGCATGAGCGCGCATCACGTAGTCCTCGAACTGCTCCTTCGGCATCATTGTCAGCCCGAGGTTGTCGTCGCGGGGGTCGTTCAGAAACGGCTGGGTGACGGCGGCGGTGCGACCGATCAACGAGCCATCGATGAATAGCTTCACCGGCCCGATTCGCAGCCGGTTACTGCCGAATCCCTGGAGTGCGCCGAGCCCATCGAGCTGGTCGATCAGTGTCTCGCGGATCATCATGCTCGTTCGCAGCTTCAGCACGCCGCGCTCCACCGCGATCTGATATGCCCGGACATGGTTCGCCGTCAGCGAGCCAGCATCTTGCGACGAGGTGATCCCCGAGGCGACGTAGGCGTCGTTACAGCGCCGCAGCGCCTCGATGTGATCCTCGACGGTCGGCACTGGAATCTGATCGCGAACGGGTTGTTGTGCGGTCTCGTGGAGCACGCCGGTTGGTTCGCCATGCTCATCGACAACGAAGTGACCACCCTGTGGATCGGGGCTGCCATTGCGGATGCCGGCCATGTCGAGCGCCTTCGAGTTGACCGCCGAGAGGTGACCGGAACCATTGACGATCATCACCGGGTGCTCGGTGGTCGCCGCATCGAGGTCGTGGCGGTTGGGATGACGGCGTTCGTCGAGCTTGTTGTCGTCATACCCACGACCGATGATCCACTGGCCGGCCGGCGTTTCGGACGCCTTCTCGCGAACCGCAGCGACGATGTCACCGATCGACTTCACGGTCGGAAACGCAGCGTCGATCTGACCCAACGCTGTGCCGTAGCCGATCATGTGATTGTGGGCTTCGTTGAAGCCGGGAATCATCGTCCGTCCCGCCAGGTCAACCCGACGGTGACCTCGCGGCAGCGCCGCCTCAACCGCCTCACGACTCCCCGCCGCGACGATAAGCTCGCCAACGACGCCGACCGCCTCGACCTCTGGCTGGCTCGGATCCATCGTCAAGATCGTCCCACCCGTATAGAGTTGTGCTTCTGTCCTCACTCGTGCTGTCCTTCCCCAAGGTATTGCATCGCGCCACCACAATCCAGTCGTCGCTCGTTATGTCGCCTTCGCTGCCTCGACGGCCGCGCGCAGGTTCATCGCCGGCGTCGCGACCGGGATGACACAGCCCGGCGCGATCATCAGCCGGCGGTT
>CALMXF010000209.1 GCA_937870985.1 uncultured Chloroflexota bacterium | reverse complement strand
GTGAAGTATTTCGGCAGCGTCGAGGCTGTCAGCGAGCAGAAGGTCGTCCGCGTCACGAATCGCTGGACACTGGAGGGCTCGCTGTTCAACGAGCTTCGCGCCCGCCGCCCGCTCGAGGCGCGCATCCCGGCCGATCTGGCCAACGAGATCGCTCGCACCGCGCCGGATCCGTTTTGCGAGCCGGAGCTGAACACGCCGGAGGATGTCTTCGGGCGCATCGAGGGCAAGCACGCGGTTACTGCGAGCAACATCGCCAAGTACGATGGCTATCACGGTGTCGTCATCTTCCGTGAGCATGATCCGCTGGCCTTCACCGAGGCGTCGGTCAAGGACGCGATCGATGTCGCAGTCCGCTGGCAGGCGAAAAGCAGCAGCCTGGATTCCGAGGCGATCTATCCGCTGATCATGTGGAATTGCCTCTGGAAGAGCGGGGCGTCGATCCCCCATGGCCACCTGCAGGTGAGCCTGACCAAGGGCATGCACTACGGCCATATCGAGAGCCAGCGCCGGGCCGGCGTCGCCTACACCGAGCGCACGGGCGGCAATTACTATGATGACCTCTATCAGGCCCACGAATCACTTGGCCTTGGCCGTGTCTACAACGGTGTCCGCGTCATGGCGCACGTTACCCCGCTGAAGGAGAAGGAGTGCCTGATCGTCGGCTCGGCGCTTGACGAGGCGTTCACAGGGACCGTCTACTCCGTGCTCAACTGCCTGACCGATTACCTGAACGTCGTTTCGTTCAACCTGGTTATCTGGCGGCCACCACTGCGTGAGACTGGCGAGAATTGGGCCGATTTCCCGGTCATCGCCCGCATCGTCGATCGTGGCGACCCGCTCAACCGCACCTCCGATTTCGGCGCCATGGAGCTCTACGCTGCCAGCGTCGTCTCAAGCGATCCCTTCAAGGTCGCTGGCGCCCTCTGGGAGCGGCTCGGCGGCTGACCTGTCCGCCGACAACTCTGGGCGAGCCTCGTATCATGGGGGCTGGCGTGTGGGGATGGCGGCGAGGAGGCGGGTATGAACGTGTCGACGGGTGGCCTGCGGGTCGGGATCGACATCGGCGGGACGTTCACCGATCTGTTGGTCTTCGACGCCGATGCCGGCCGCTTCCATATCGGCAAGATCCTGACGACGCCAGATGAGCCGAGCCGCGCGGTGATCGATGGCCTTGTCGCCACACTCTCCGCGGCCGGCCTCAGCTCCACCGCAGTCCGTGGCATCGTCCACGGCACAACACTGGTGACCAATGCCATCATCGAGCGCAAGGGCGCGAAGACCGCGCTCCTGACGACCCGCGGCTTCCGCGACGCCGTTCAGATCGGTCGGGAGCACCGCTACGATCTCTACGACCTGTTCCTGGAGATGCCGAAGCCCCTCGTGCCGCGTGACCTGCGGCTGGAGCTGGACGAGCGCGTGCTGGCCGACGGCGCCGAGCTCGTCGCAGTCTCGCCCGGACAGGTCCGTGAGCTAGCCGATCAGCTCGTCGCCGCAGGGGTCGAGGCGGTTGCCATCGCTCTGATCCATGCCTGGCGTGACCCGGCTCACGAGCGGCAGGTCGAGGCGCTCCTGGCCGAGTACGCTCCCGATCTGGTCGTCTCAACCTCGTCCAGCGTTGTCCCTGAGATCCGCGAATACGAGCGCGCATCGACGACGATCGCAAATGTCTACGTCCGCCCGGTCGTCTCGCGCTATCTCCACCGCCTTGAGGAGTCGCTCGCGGCGCTTGGCGTGCGCGGCAGCCTGTTGATCATGCTCTCCTCTGGCGGAACATGCACCGTCGAGACGGCGCGAACCTTCCCGATCCGTCTGATCGAGTCCGGCCCGGCTGCCGGCGCGTTGGCGGCCGCCGAATATGGGCGGCTTTCGGGCATGTCGGATGTGCTCTCGTTTGACATGGGCGGCACAACCGCCAAGGCCTGCCTGATCGATGCTGGCCGGCCGTTGACCACGTCCGATTTCGAGGTCAGCCGTGTCTACCGGTTCAAGAAGGGCTCGGGCCTGCCGATCAAGGTTCCAGTCATCGAGATGATCGAGATCGGCGCAGGAGGCGGGTCGATCGCGCGAATCGACGCGCTTGGCCTGCTCAAGGTTGGGCCAGACTCGGCCGGTTCCGATCCCGGGCCGGCCTGCTATGGACGCGGCGGAACCGCGCCGACCGTCACCGATGCCGACCTCGTGCTCGGCTATCTCGACCCCGCGTTCTTCCTCGGCGGACGGATGACGCTCGACGTGAACGAAGCAAGCGCCGCGATCGAGCGTGACATCGCAGATCCCCTGGGGATCGACGTCCTGCAGGCCGCCTGGGGTATCCACCAGGTTGTCAACGAGAACATGGCCAACGCCGCCCGTATCCACGCCATCGAGCGTGGGAAAGATCCGCGCGCCTATCCCATCTTCGCCTTTGGAGGCGCCGGACCAGTCCATGCCTGGCGCGTCAGTCGCATCCTCCAGTCACCACGCCTGATCGTGCCGCTTGGCGCTGGGGTTACCTCAACCGTTGGCTTTCTCGTCGCGCCCCTGGCGTTCGACTTCGTTCGCTCCTGGTATGGCCGGCTCGATGCGCTCGACTGGCCGCGCGTCAATGATCTGCTGGCGGAGATGGAAGAGGAGGGGCGGCGCATTCTTGGCGAGGCCGATGTCGCTGCCGCTGACATCACCGTCACGCGCGTCGCTGACCTGCGCTACGCCGGCCAGGGCCACGAGATCTCCGTGCCGCTGCCGCCGGGCACGTTGACCAACGAGTCAGTCGCCGGTCTACAGGACGGATTCGAGGCTGTGTACCGCTCGCTCTTCGAGCGTATCGCTCCCGGCAACCCGGTCGAAGCGCTCTCCTGGCGGGTCTCGGTTGCCGGCCCTCGCCCGGATCTTCCGCTGGATCGACTTGCCGGCTCGGTCGACTCTACGTCCGACCCCACCGTTGCGATCAAGGGCGAGCGTCCGATCTATCTCCCTGAGCAGCAGTCGCTCGTCTCTGCCCCCGTCTACGACCGGTACAGGCTCGCCCCCGGCGCTGCCATCTCGGGGCCGGCCGTCGTCGAAGAACGCGAATCGACCCTCATCGTTGGCCCCCACGCGCGAGCGCGCGTGGACGCGCTATTGAGCCTCGTGGTGGAGGACGCCGAATGATCGACGCTATTACGCTCGAGGTCATGTGGAACCGGCTGATTGCCGTCGTCAACGAACAGGCAGCGGCGCTGATGCGGACATCGTTCACCACGATCGTTCGCGAATCGGGCGATCTGTCGGCCGGCGTCTTCGATACCCGAGGCAACATGATCGCGCAGGCCGTCACCGGCACACCCGGCCATATCAACGCGATGGCTACCTGCATCCATCACTTCCTGGCGGTGTACCCGGCCGATACCCTCCGGCCAGGTGATGTCCTGATTACCAACGATCCCCAGAAGACGTCGGGCCACCTCCACGACTTCACGGTGATCACGCCGGTGTTCAGTGCGCCTGACGTTGGGCGGGAGGCACGGCTGGTCGGATTCTTCGGAAACACCTGCCATGTGCTGGATATCGGCGGGCGCGGGCTGGGGACCGATGCACGCTCGGTTTACGAAGAGGGGCTGTTCGTCCCGATCACCAAGCTCTACGACGCCGGGGTCGAGAACCGGGAGTTGCTGAAGCTGCTGGCGGCGAATGTCCGCACGCCCGAACCGGTGCTTGGCGACATCCACGCCCAGGTTGCCGGGAACGATGTCGGCGGCCGGCGATTGATCGAGTTCATGGATGAGTTTGCTCTTGAATCGCTTGAGCCGTTGGCTGACGCAATTATCGATCGGTCTGAACGAGCCATGCGCGCCGCCATCGCCGCGCTACCCGACGGCGAATGGCGCAACATTGTCTACTCCGATGGCTACGAAGAGCCTGTCCGGCTGGAGGTGACGCTGACCAAGCTCGGCGACGAAATCTGGGTCGACTGGGCCGGCTCCAGCCCGGAGAGCACCCGTGGCATCAACGTCGTCCTCAATTACACCCACGCCTACACGACGTATGCCCTGAAGTGTGCGCTAGCGCCGGAGGTGCCGAACAACGAGGGGTCGTTCCGGCCAGTCCATGTCTCCGCCCCGCCAGGGTCGATCCTCAACGCCCAGCCCCCGGCCGCGGTTGGCGCGCGTCATATCATCGGCCACTTCCTGCCCGGCGCGATCTTCGGCGCGCTGGCGCAGATCATCCCCGAGCGGGTGATGGCCGAGGGCGCGGCCAACATCTGGAACATCCAGCTCACTGGCAAGGATGACGACGGCCGACTCTGGACCTACGTCTGGTTCTCGACTGGCGGCACCGGCGCCCGGCCAACCAGCGATGGCATCAGCGCTGCCGCATTCCCCAGCGGCATCTCCGGCGTCCCGTCCGAGGTTATCGAAAGCCTTGCGCCGGTCATCATCCACCGTCGCGAGCTGCGCCAGGATTCCGGCGGTGCCGGAAAATATCGCGGCGGGCTCGGCCAGACGCTTGAGTTCTCGGTCCGGACCAGACACCCGTACACGTTTTCGCCCCTCTTCGACCGCGTCCATTTCGCTGCCCAGGGCGCGAGCATCCCGGCGCAGCTCGAGACGCAGATGACCTCCCGCATCGATGTCATTATGTATCCCCCAGCCGACGAGCTGAAGGGACTTGCCAAGAAGCCC